>CAZOQJ010000014.1:0-28258 GCA_964581905.1 uncultured Pirellulales bacterium | reverse complement strand
TCGATGGGTTACTTTCTGCAGGTTTCGTTCGATGACGGCCTGCATTGGTGGCAGTACCTTTATGCTTTTAATAACCTGCTGGATGAGTGTGGAGTGTGGCTTAGCAGCGACCGGCTTGACCCTGATACGTGGGTGGCAGCCTTGAAGGGAGTGCTCAGATTCAGAATAACTGCATCGGTAATTAGCGATGAGAGATTAAGCTGCGAGATTGCCGATGGGCCTGTCAATTCAACTATCCCTGTGGTTGAGCATGTAATTACGCCCCTTAGGGGGTTCAAGTATCAAAAAGTGTCAGGTAAGAGTATTTTTGCAAACTCATCAGATGAAGGTCTCGGCGTTGCGGATGGGATTGATGATTCTGTTTCGTTGTATGAGTATATCCGTCACAGGGCGGATGTTTTATTTTCAGTCATCGAGGCGGTCGATGTTCAGACGCCGGTTCTATCGCTTGATTACGAAGTCGGTGACAGGGTTAATACCAGCCCTGAAAGCAGGGCCTTACTTGGCGCAAGAGACGATAATCGAAGTGTAAGTTATATTGAGCGGGTGAAGATGGATTTCGCAAAGCAGTGTACGAACCTGAAAATTGTGCGGAAGCGCTACAGATAAGGAAGCGATTATGCAGGAGATATCAATTGTTACGTCGCCCGGCGCTAGGGCAACTGCCTGGGCCATTAAGGTAAAAAGCCATAGCTCATATAACGTCTATAACGTCATTACGGTAGTAATAGGCGGCCCAGGCTCGTTGCCGGCCGAAATAGGAAAGCAAACACAGGCAATCAATCTGGCTGAATCATTTTATGAGCAAGGGACACTTCCGGAGGGGACATACGCGGTAATGTCCAGAGTCGGCGATAAGAACGTCTTTTACGCAATACCTTAATACTGAATTTTCTATATGTCATTGCGAGTCCGCCGCAGGCGGACGTGGCAATCTTAATTCGTTACCTTTGAGATTGCTTCGCTTCGCTCGCAATGACAAAGGGCGGCTTTTGAAGTGAGGGCTAATATGAGTGATATGAAAAATCAAAATCAGCGAAGCTGGCAGTTTAATCGCCAGATAAATGTCTCTGTGCTTGTTCAGTTGGTATTTTTGGCTTCATTAATTGTAGGCAGCTGGGTCAATTTGCAAAGGCAGTTAGACCTCCTGCAGCGTGATGTAACAATGCTGCTTCAGTGCCAGAAGGATTTTACGGCCAAGCAGGAGACGCTTTCCGCCCAAAGCATCTCCTACGAATATCGCCTGCGAGCGCTCGAGAAATATGTCTCTATAGCCGAAATAGAAACTAAAGAAAGTAACTAACAAAAAGGAGTGAAACGATGAAAAAACTACAAAAGAACACAAGTTATTTCTGTATTCTTGTCACGGCGAAGCGTGCCGTAGCCGGATGTGCCCTTATCGCATGTGCATTTGTTTGTGTGGGCTGTGAGAGTTTGCGATTTGCGCCGAGCGAGCAGCAAAAGCAAAACGCCTGGCTGCACAACCGTACCGCGATTGTAGCAGCCGAGACGGCAAAAGATGAAAACGCCTCGGAAAAACTAAAGGCATTGACAGAACTATCAGAGTTACAAAGCAGGTCTTTTGTCTCTTACAATGGCCTGCCGAAAGAGTTTCCGCTGGCTGAAACCGCGGAAGATATCCTCGTACAATCGAACTGGCAGCTTGCAAGAACAGCTCTGCTCGAATCGAACGATAGACCCGACCCTTGGCAGGCGGCGGATTCTGCCTTGGAGTTGGCAATCGCTATCAGCGCATTGTTGGGAGGAGTCTATGGTACAAGGGCGGTTAAGTTCTTAAATGATGCACGGACAAAATCAAAGGCCTTGAAGGAAATCATTGAGGGAAATGAACTTTTCAAGCAGCAGAACGAACCGGCCGTAGATGCCTTCAAGCAGGCCCAGCAGAACCAATCCACCACGACTCGCCAAATCGTGGCTGAAATGAAGGCGTGATTCGCTCTTAGGCGTAGCAAATAGCCGAATCTTCAGCCAAAGTCACCCTGCAAAAGTGTCGATAAAAGACATGCATTATTTAGCCGATTGGCATTTTTCAGGCCAACAAGAAAAGGGCTGGAGGGAGGAGATTGTGGAAGAGAGAAACTCCAGCCCCTTTCCGGTTTTACCGAGTTATCGTGTTTTTAGTGTGTAGCCAAAGCGAATAACCCAGCTATATTGATATCGGCATATCTTCCGATTTTTGTTTATCGTTAAAATCGCAGAATTTACCCTTTGTGGACTCTCTAAAATCTTCTTGGAAAATATAAGTTTCTTATTGAGTTTTGCCGATATTTATGTTAACCTGTATTGAGTTAGTTAACATAGGTTAACTAATTAGAGCGAAGCTAACATATATAATTCTTTTTACGACAAATGGTTAAGAAGGAATATATCACAGTACCGCAGTTGGCTAAATTGTTGGGTATAAGCCGTATCGCCGCATACAAAAAAGTCAAAAGCGGCCAGATACCAGCCGAAAAAATCGGCAGAAATTACGCCATTTCCAAAAGTGACGTAGCACGCAGTTTAACCGGCAAAATGACCGGCAAAAGTAAAAAGCAGATTGACTCAGCAGTTAGAAAAACTGTTCGGGAATACGGCAAGGCATTGAAGTGGCTTGGTAAAGAATAGTGAACATCATCACCATAGAAGAGGTTGAGTATATTGCTTTCCGTCTTGCGCAAGAGCACCTGTCTTTTAATGAGCCAATTCCGGATTTCACGACACGATATCCGCACATTCTTGAAAGCTGTTTGGCTGTGCCTTTTCAACGTTTTTCCAGGAAGGCCCTGTACCCATCGATGGTCTCCAAGGCGAGCATCCTTTTATACTTAATGGTCAAGAACCATCCTTTTCAAAATGGCAATAAAAGGATAGCTATAACAACGCTATTCGTATTTTTGCATAAAAACAACAAATGGTTGGTTTTGGACCCCAAAGAGCTTTACAATTTCACTGTATGGGTTGCGCAGAGTCCATCCAAAATTAAGGATTCTGTAGTTGCCGGTATAGAGCAGTTTATTCGGACGTATTTAGCAGACTTAAACAAAAAGCGTCGCGGGTAAATTCCTGAGGATTTATGCAATTTGTGCCAGCGCGCGGTTGATGTTGCTGATTGCCTCGTCGATTTCCTCAGTGCTCTTAAAGCCGATTACCACCGCATCGAGCAAACCGCACTGCATCGCAAAGTGGATAGACTTTTCACGTTCTTTTGGGTCGGTGAAATCGCCCTCTCCCATAATTTTCATTCCGATGATGCCGTGATTGTTTTTGCGCATAATTTTAATCTGCTTCATTGCCGCGGGGACATCGGAGGCCTCGCTCCAGGCGTTCCATCCCTCTGATGGCGTATCGATTTTCACACCCTGCGGGTTTATTCGTACCAGGTTCACATCTACCCAATCCAATTTGGCTGCAAGAGATAAGGCCGGCAAACTATGACATGAGACGCCGTGTGCGAGTATGATTTTCTTTTCCTTGGCCTGTTCGAGCGCATCGGTTACTCGTTTACGCCCCTTGTTCCAATTTTTACGGGTAGTGCAATGCACAAGGACGCTGTCAATGTAATCGGTATTCAGCTCCTGACGGAAGCGGTCCAGCACTTCAAGCGGCTCTTTGGGATTTCCACCTATCTTTGACTGGATAAAGAGTTTTTCTCTCGGCAGCGGCTCAATCGCCTCACGGACCCATTCGTGGGTCCTGTATGAGTCAGCGGCGTCGATATAAGTGATTCCATTATCGAATGCGTATCGGATAAGACGGTTGAATCCTTCATGGCCGAGATTTCGCTGAATACTGCCGCCTCTGGTGCCCGTGCCGATTCCCAGCCGGCTCAGCTTCAGGCCCGTCTTGCCAAGAGTTACCTGGTCAGCAGCAGTTCGTTTTATCTTTTGGCTATCGGTTTTCAGGGGTGAGCAGGATACAAAGGCCGCACCTGCAAGGGCGGAAGCGCCTTTGATAAATTCGCGGCGAGAGATTTTTTCTCTGTGCATAGTTGAGTTCCTTCATAAAACTTCAAGCAACTATTTTTTACGAAGCCTTTATTGCTTTGTTCGCAAGGCCAGATTATAAATCACAAAAGGCCTTGTTGAAACCCCTTTGTTTGTTATTTCACCCCTGATTTCTTGTTCCACGGATATCCATGTGGGTTATTCGCGGTTCTGCCAGGGGTCTTCAGTACTTGCCTTGGGGGTGGCACCAGTGATTGGAACATCAGGGCCAATCTCGGCTGGCCTGCGGACCGCTCGGGCCAAAGCTCTCTTGCTTACTTTAACAGGATGTTTTATCAGCTCTGGAGCACTATAGGTTTGCAGCAGGGAATCATAATAAGCGGGGTCTTCTTGCGGCAGGATGAAAGGCTTGTATGCCCGGCCATTTTCATCAATATAGCTGAAATATGTTCGGGTAAACAATCCGTCCGGTCTTTTACTGCTGAAGGCCAGCCATCGGCTATTGCTGGAGAAGCTGTGCCAGGATTCTGAGAACTCACTGTTGATTGCGAGCTTCTGGTACTGACCGGTTTGCAGATTCATCAGGTACAGGTCGCTGCTGTCCTGATATACTGGAAAGCAGCCATATTCGCACATGCAGAATATCAGAAATCTGCCATCCGGTGAAATACGGGGGCACAAAATACTTAGTCTTGTTTCTTCTGCTGAAAGAACTGTCTCAGGCTGACCCCATTCGTCTTTTTCCACGTTGTAACTGATTCGCATCAAATTGTATCTGACTTCTTCGTAACGCTCAGGCGGTACTTTGTTGCGGTCGGCCCACAGTATTGGAGCGCTGCAATAATAAAGGTATCGGCCGTCCGGAGACCACGTCGGATATGTTTCCAGGTTGTCTTTTTCGGATAATCCTGGTGCGGTTTTTATCTGTTGGCTGTCAACTATGTAATAGCATATAGCTGAGTCAAGGTCGACGACATCGCGAATTTCCTTTGTGGTTTCATGGAAAAACTGTTGAACCTTATTCATGGAGTATGCTGCCAGCCGGCCGCTCGGATGCCATGACGTATAGCCCCACCTTGTGCCGATTTTAGCGACATTTTTGTCTATTGCCATCAGTGTTGCACTGCCGTAGGTAGCGCTGCGGATACCTATTGTCATGCGCCTGCTGTCATTATTTAGAAATGTATGGCAGTTAAGACAGCCATGTTTGAACAAACGGCCGTGCAAAATCGGCCTATTATCATAATTACTGATGTTGCGTTGGTAGATACCAATGTTTTCCCACCAGTTAAATATCGGCTTCATAAAGCGATACACAAGATAGGAGTCAATTTCTTCCTCGGCAATCCTGTTACTTATTTTTTCATACCGGTTCCATTTGTTATCTTTATCCCTTACGCAAATGTCGAAGAATAATTCCTGCCCTCGGTTCTTGGCTAAAAGCTGTTTCCACTTTTCCAGCGGCGTTCTAATATTGGCGGTTTTGCTGAACACATCAAGAGGTTCACCATTTGTCGAGTTTATTTTAACCAGGTACGCTGTGCCGGGCTCAAGTACCATAAAGTTCAAAGGTGCTATATTGGGTGGAATAACCGTTCCTGTATAATCCGGTTCAATTCTTGCTGCCCTTGGGACGGACTTATAATCTTCTATAACCACTGTTTCAGTGCGCTCGATACGCCACAATACGAGCGCTATTGCAACAATCAAAAAAAGCAGTATTAGATAAACATATCGCTTCTTCATTTTATTATTTTAGGGCGTTCAAAAATATAGTAGAAAAAATAACTCTTTTCGAAATTTGATACGAGAGCGTCCCTGGCATTTTGTATATTGTGTCGATTAAGAGCATAAATCCTGCTGAATTCTGCGCCCTGCGTTATGGTTTCGGGCCTTAGTTTCCAGCCGTGCAGGTCCATATCCTTACCGCCTGTGCCCATCATATAGATTACAATCGCTTCCTCGTAATGCTGCGGCAATCTCTCATAGCCCATCTCGTTAAGGTAGCCGATATTTTCTACGATTTTTCCTGTCTGGCCGGTTAATAAATAAAAGGCCATCATAAATTCAAACGCCATCTTATTATTCTTATTTTTATCCAGAAGCTGATGAAAAAAAATATCTGAGTCAAGCCTAAGATGGACATTATCTTTTTCGCACGCGACCGAGCGTATATGTTGAATTGTTTTGTCATTGGCCAGTTCAGGGTCATCTTCGATACGCTGAAGCATCTCTTGCCCGCGGTGGCCAAGTATCAGGTCTTTGCTCAAGGCTCTCAAAAATATTTTTGCTGTCTTAATCTGGCCTTTGACCATCTTTATTTTCGCAAGCTGTTCAAGGATTAAAGGACTGTTTCCGACAATTTCCATAAATTCGAAAGCGTCTTTTTCAGCACTGCCGATGAGTCCGAGCTCCCAAAAAAACCGGCTGTTTTTCATAAGTACCTTTCCACTAAGTACTTTTGTGCCGATATTGGTAAGCAGCAAAGCTGAGAGCTGTTGTGGGTAACAGAACATCTCATCACCGAGTCTGCCGGTGTAATACAGTGCCCGGTTGATGTCGTGGATACAGAAATCATCGTATAATTCAGGCCGAATTTGGCGGGCTGTCTGGAGAACTTCAGGCCACATCCTTTGGTGCGCAAAGTAGTCTACCTGCACCAGTTTCTTCTTTGTACCATCGAATGAAGCAAAAATGCTTACAACGAGAATAGCAGCCAGCAAAGTTGCTTCTATGGCCCATTTAACTTTGTTATTTTGGGAAAATCGCCATACCCCTGATTTTTTACTTTTTACTTTTAACTTTTTACTTTTAACTTTTGACTTCCATCCCCATAACCCCACTATGAATAACGTCAGCGGAAAGAAAAAATAAATACAAATTACGATAAGTCGCGTGTCATACCCTAATGGGGCCCCAAATAGTGGCAGATGTATAATTTCACTTTCTAAATCAACAAAAATATATCTGATGGCAAGATAGATTCCGATTGTCATTGTTAGAAATAGCACGCTGAGTATTCTGCGCCGCTCGGCAAAAAGTTCGTAAATCGTTGCCAAAAGTGCGAAGATAAAACTCGCTCCGCCGACAATATAGTATAGTAGGAAGAATTCAACCAAAAATACCACCATTCTGGCGGCACTGCTGCGAATGGCCATCTTTTCATACGCAACTGTGAACCATAGTACTGTCAGCAAAGCTATAAAAGCGGTTAATTGATTATCGTAGCGGTTATGTATTATCAGTAACATAACCGGTGGGATATAGCATATAAGCTTTAGGGCCTGCCCTCCATAGCCCGGAGGGCGTCGGAGGGTAAGCAGCTTGATAAGCGTCCTGGTGGCAATGTACAAAGAAAAGGCGATTGCTGTGACAATCAGTGCTCCCAGCCATGAGAAGTAATACAGTTGTGATAGAAGCCCCCCTACATACTCAACCATACCGCATGGATAACTCAGAGAGTTCTTGAGAAATCCCCAGTCCACCGAAAAGGCCTCATAATCTATGAAAGTTCCAAAGTTGTGGTCGTGATAAATAAGACAGGGTTCGATAAACAGCCAGGCATACAGATAGAAGCATGCAAAAAATATTATGGAACCAGCAGATACGTTCCAGTTTCGCCTGCTGCCTCGACTTGCATCGAAAATATTGAATTCCAGCTTAGAAAGCATATAATTACATTATCAGCTAAGGCCGAAAAATCAAGTCGGGAAAGGAATTGATATGATTATCGGTGTCTTAAAAGCACAACTGAATTTGCAGGGCGTAGCTTCGCTAAAGCAAAAGCGGAGTATCGTCAAGAGTCTGACAGGCCGATTGAAAAGCAGGTTCAATATCTCCATTTCTGAGGTTGACCATCAGGATAGTAAAGCGGTTGCTGTTATTGCGCTCGCGTTGGTATCGAATGATAACAGCTTCATTCATCAGCAGCTTGACGCCATCATCGACTTTATGCGGAACGACGGCCGATTCTATCTTGGCCAGGTTGAGCGGGAAACCTTCGGTTCATAAATCGATAATTGTTGTTTTATGCCTGTCCTGAGCGACGCCGAAGGGTTTGTTAGGGGACACTTTCAAGCCAGTTCTCAGCAAGGATACAAAAGTCTTTAAAGTTGATGATATCATCGTTAGGCGGATAAATATCGCAGGCAGGATTCCAGTTATCATCGCCGGGGCTGCTCAGCCAGGCTGTCGTCAGAATACACAGGTCGGACAAGCCCACTCTGCAATCCGGCTCAAAGTCACCAACCAGCGGCTCGCTGCCTGGCACATTCGAGATAAGCTTTATATTCGGAACACCTGAAGAAATTGATAGCAGAGGATGATAATATTCATCCCAGTACAGCGGGTCGCCATCACCGCTGTTAGAAGCTGCTGTCAACACACGGTCACTACCCATATCTGAAACCATACAATAACCGTCCGTAGAGTAATAGCTGTTATTGTGGCTGAAATCTATCATCAGATTATTGGTTCCGTTATATTCGAACGAATTCTGGAAGTGAAAATTCTTCCATCCTGTCGAGCTGATTGATTCATTGCTTTGATAGACGGTTGTCCATCCGCTCGTTTCGAAAAATGGAGAGCCGGAGTAGTAGCTTTTGCTGGTATGCTTCATTCGGATAGTCCAGTAGTTAAGTGTCTGTCCCGGAACTTGATAAACGTCCAGTGCCAGGTCGGTTATTGTCTGGGCGTCTCCAATTTCGCTGGCCAGGTAGATTACCTGTGTTCGGCTGTCGTGGTAGCTTGTTCGCATCGGCCAGGATGCATACAGATTTGTCTGTGGCTCGAAGGTCGTATATATAACATTGTTTGTATCGATAGAAACCGTTGCAGCTCCTGAATCACCTCCCTGTGGAGGTGTTCCGCCGTCATTGGCCTTGAAATCGAACGAATCCTCGCCGACAAAATATGAACAAGCCCTGTACTCGACGATATTGCCGTTACCCGCGAGCGTATAAGGCACATTTGTTATCTCATCTGCAGCCGGGTCAGTCAGTATGCTGTGCTCCGGCAGTGTGGTTATTATATAGCTCAATTGCCCAGGCGGATTTGGCAGACCATCATCTCCGGCGTTTAAGGTAATTGTTTCGGTTATGCCGGAAAGCGCTGTGACATCCTGGCTATATGCAACCGGAGGACCTGCGCTTGTAGAAGCAAAATCGATGCCCCATTTGTTACCGGAGGCGCCTGACCAGTCGGTGGACGTTCCTGTTGAAACATTATTATTTACAAATGTATAAGGGGGCTTGGTTGCGCTTACCGTAAAGCTTTGACTCGATGGCACGCTTTTCAGGGCGTAGATGCCGGTGTCATTGGTTGTTGCATAATATGTGCCTCCACCGGATGCAGTTACTGTTACGTCCGGTATTGGATTATTAACCATATCTGTTACTCGCCCGCTTATAATCTCGCCTGAGCTGGATGTGAATACATTATACGCACAGCCGGTAACACTGTTAAAATAATACGGCGATGAGTCAACATTCGGCAGGTTGTACCACGCATCTTCGCTGCCATTCCAGCCAAGATTAAGATGGTGATACAGGGTGGAGCTATTATAGCCATATCCATCACAAACGACTACATGTCCTCCGTATGGCCCGTCGAGACCTAACAGGACAGGCAGCTCCGCATCCAGATTCGGGTTCATCATATTATTAAGTGCGGTCCCAACGGAAGGATAGTATCCATAAATGGAATTGGCATAATAAAATGTGCTTTCTAATTCTTGGCTGGCGTCAGACAGCGAAGCTGATGAGCCGCCTGAGCCGTAAACCGTATCAACCGACTCAGCGGCATCATAGCATAGTGCCCCTATTGCCTGCCGTTCGGTCAGCGTAATACCGCTGTCGGGCTGAAGCGGCATATTGCTCCAGACGTACGGACCGCCGGACCCATTACCGCCAAGGTAAGGATAGCCGACGCCGATTACAGGATATTGGTGATATCGCATCAGTTGTGCCATCGCGGTTGCCACACAGCCACAAGGCCAGTTATTCAGCGTATAGTAGTTATAGCAGGTATAACCACCCACTGTGGTCTGGCCCCATGTGCTTTGTAAAAGCGGCGGAATCCGAACGTCAGAAATACTGGAGAAGCCCAATATGCCCGCAGGCGTATCGCTCATATCATCGTAGGTAGAGAGCTGGCTCCATTTGTCTTGTGCATTGATAGTAGCTTTTGGCCCTCTTTTAGTTATATCCAGAGACCTGACGGCGGCAATTCGAGCAGGTATGTCCTGGCTGACTAGCGCTCCGAGTGGAGTATCATCCGATGGGTTATAGGTTTGTCCCGCAGCTATGCATATAATTGGCTCGACCCTGTCATCGGCTGGCACAATTACAAAACCGCTTGGCTGTAAATAGATAACATAATACATCGGTTCTGCAGCTTCATTGTAGTAGGTCTCAGTGTTCTTAATCTGCCGACCGAGTAAAGCTCCGAAAGGTTTTGTATCTGTTTTCAGCCAGCCCCTGACCATTTTTTCGGCCTGCTGTTTTCCCACAGGCCCGGCAAGTGTAGTAGTTGAAAAAAGAAACAGCAGGAACAAGGCGGAAAACCCAATATAAAAACGCTTGTCTTTTCTGAGTTTGTTAAATTCCACTGCTTACCCTCACATCTGGCGTTGATAGCTTCGAAATTTGGACACAGGACAAATTGTAAAATGAATTAATCATTTATTATACCAGAAATTGTATTTTTTGGCAAGAGTTTTTTGCCTGATGTGGTTATTAGACCACAGTAAAAAACCTTTTTTTTCTTGATTTTTCCAAAAAACTGTGTATAATAGACGTCGGATTTGATTTTAAGGAGGAGTTTTGATGAAAAGAGCCATTTTTCCTTTATTTTTGCTCATTGTTTTGTTTCTACCTGTCTGCACAAACGCCGATACCGTCTACCAGGTCATCGATCTCGGTGGAGGATACGGCGAGGCCCGCTCAATCAGCGATGCCGGTCAGATTGTCGGGGGATATAGCCATGCAACTTTATTTGATCCCACCGGCAACGGTAACAACATTAACCTTGGTACGATTGGTGAGTATGGCAGTTGTGCCTTTTCAATCAACAACAGCGGACAAATCGTTGGATGGGTAGAAAGCAGCTTTGGTGTTTGGCAGGCGACTTTATTTGACCCTACAGGAGCAGGCAATAATACTTATCTTGGGGGTAAGTACGCCTATTCAATCAATAATGCTGGTCAGATTGTCGGGTCGGCAAGGGACCTTTGGTCTGGAAATACTTATGCGGTAATATTTGACCCTACGGGAAGCGGCAACAGGATATACCTTGGTTCAATACTTGGCTTTCAGGATAGTGCAGCCCTATCAATTAATGATAATGTACAGGTTGTAGGATATGGAATCAACCTACAAAAGCCGGCCCCGGGAACAACACCGGCTCAATTTCGTGCATTATTGTTTGACTCAAGCGGCAATGGCAATAATATAAGCCTCGGCACGCTTCCCGATTACACGAATAGTTATGCTCTGTCTATCAATGATGGCGGGCAGATTGTAGGAAGTGTTTTTGGCTCTGGGCTGTTTTCATTCTATCGTGCATCTTTATTTGACCCAAGTGGCAATGGTAATAATATCGACCTTGGTACACTGGGTGGTGATGAGAGTTTCGCTTGGTCAATCAATGACGTTGGGCAGATTGTTGGCTGGGCGGAAAACGACCAGGGTTATCATCGAGCTACTTTATTTGACCCCGCAGGAGGGGGCAACAATATTGACCTTAACACACTTATAGACCCTGCTTCTGGCTGGACTTTGGAAGCTGCGAGTTGTATAAATAATTCCGGCTGGATTGTGGGAGCAGGAATAAACCCTGATGGTGAATATCATGCATATCTTTTAACTCCTGAGCCTGCCACGCTCGCCTTACTTGGTCTGGGTGTTTTGTTTCTTAGAAAACGAAGGAAATGATTCTCGACAAGCCAACGTATTTACACATAAATACGTTAACTCATTTACTCATTCACACATTCACTCATCAGCGAGTTACAGAATCCTGTCGATGATAAATCTTGCGCTGAGGAATATATCCACTGCCATTGCTGAGCAGAGGACAATCCACCGCAGCAAAAGCAGGCGTTTCTTTGCACGGGCCATAAAGAATATTATGCTCACCGCAATTGCACCGAGTATATAGAGCTTGGCAGTATCGGTGAATAGTCGTGCAGCGTCTTTGCCTAAGCCGGCAAAAACTTCAAAATATTTCGTTGCCAGTAGCAGTGTCACGATGGCCAGGATACCCATAGAAACAATTATCGCCAGAACCCATTTTCTGTCGGCTTCACCTGCCAGGGCAAGGCCCTGCATACCTTCGCCTATGAGAACCGAGCAGCATAGGATGGGAATACTTAGCCAGATAATTGGGCTTACGTCGAGCAGCGATGGACACGATGCCAATATTATTCCGAGGCAGAAGATTATCAGCACGCCGAGCCGCCGGGCCATAAAAAGCATCAGCAATCCCATAATCAGCGCCGCTACAGGGACGTGATAAAAGCCGACCGATGTTGTGCTTCTGTTGATTATAGCTAACGGTGCTAACAGGCCGGCCAAGTTGGATAAATGGACTTGGGTCTGCGTCGGAATTGGAAATAAACGTAACTGTGCGGCTGCCCGAAAGAATAATATTATTGTCACAAAAGGCAGAACCGACAGCAGCATACTTAGCCAGTGCCACTTTCGTTTCCGGATAAATGCAGCGGGGCAGAAAAGCCACGGTATAGCCGCTGCTAAAAGAGTTGCTGTCGGGTGAAATTTAAGCAGCCCAAGTGTATATGGCCCGAAGCCGTAGATTGCTCCTGCAAACAGCGAGCCGAAAAATGTGCCAACCCAGCGTTTGCTTAGCACGTAGCAACCCAGACAACCAAGACAGACGTTTACTGGCAGGGAATATTGTAATTTATCGAAGCTCCTAAAATGTGGCAGAAATAAATATACAGTGAAGCTGCCGTAGAGACCTGCTGCAATAACGAACTTGCTCACGCCACGCATTGCCGGTGTCTTTCCCTATGTCCCGTTACTTTACTATTGGAAAAAGCTACTTGCTGATTTTAGTGTTCTCGTTTTGGTAGACCGCCGAACCGTAGCCAGATTAGTTCTTGCACCTGTTCAATTCCGCTACCAGCGTATCGCGGTCGTTGCGGAGGTTATAGAGGTCTATCGCTTCCCGGATAATCCTTTTTAGCTGACCTTCTTCTTTCCACGGCTTGGTGATGTACTTGAAAATCTCTCCGTCGTTGATGGCTGTCAGAAGGGTTGTTGGCTGCATATATCCAGAGAGAACTACCCGGATAATATTAGGATATCCCTCCTTGATTATTCGAAGAAGCTCAAGCCCACCCATGCCCGGCATACGCATATCGGTTACGATTACGTGCACCTTTTTTTCCTGCACGATTCTCAGCGCTTCTTCAGCGGTTTTGGCGAAAAGTTTGTTATATGGCTCGTCCTTAAGGTCTCTTTCGAGCGCCATCCGTATCACTGTGTCATCGTCCACAAACAATACGATTCTGTTTTCCATAAACCACCTTTGTTGTTCCTATGGTGATTCTGCCTGTTTTGTAGACCTTCTCGTTGTTTCAACGGCGTCTGCTTTTTATAGGAAAGTAGATATCTTATGTTTCGGCCAGTTTTCTTTTTTCCTGCACTTTTTTCTATATAATCCTGCTCATTCGGCTGCGGCTCAGGTTGCAAAAGCGGGCATGACAAGTTCTGCCTTCTTGCGCTCAATAGCAGAATAAATGGACTCACTTAGTGTCGGTATATCGAATTTGCCTTTGATAAGGTAGTCTTGAGCGCCTTTGGCAATTGCTTTTAGGTCAAAGCCCTCCCTGTCTAAACCTGTAATAACAACATTTGCTACGTGAGGATGTCTCTCGCTTACTTCAGCTACAGTGTCTATGCCGTAGCTGTCCGGAAGGTTTAAATCCAGTAGCGCAATGTCAAAGTCATCTGTGTCCAGAAGCGATAAGGCACGCTCGATGTATTCTGTGTGTATTATTTTGGAAATGGGCAGTGTTGTTTTTGATAGTAACCGCTTTAATTGTTCTACGTCAATCATGTCGTCTTCAACTATCAAAACTTTTAATGGCTCTATACTGGCGGTATTCATTTTTTTGCGCACTCCTCATAAATGGTTACCCCCAGTTTTAAACAATAACGATAAGCTTTTAACCTCACATCCGTGGATGATGTTACTTTTGATGGATTACATAACCGTAGGAACATATCGGCTAAAGCAGGGGGGTGCTTTTTCGATAGGATTAATTATAGGCAAGTCTTGTGGGCAATCTAAAACTATGTGTTGCTAATCTGGGTCTTATCGGCCTTGGTCTTAATGTGTTTAAGCAGGTTTGTTTTTTGGGACCTGAAATTTGTTGTGAAACTTCTTACTTGAGAACCAATTTGTCGGCTGGCCTTTAGCCGTTGAAAGTAGCTACTTGCTACTTGCCCCTGTTTTTTCTTTATACTGTTGTAGTTCTTGGAGCAAACTGTCGCGTTCGGTACGTAGATTATAATAATCTACCGCCTGTTGTAGAACTGTTTTAAAATCTTCCTCGAGTCTCCACGGTTTTGTGATGAACTTGAATATCTCTCCCTGATTGATTGCCGTCAGAAGGGTAGTTACTTGTGTATAACCGGAGAGAACCAGCCTGATGATATGTGGATACTTTTCCTTGACCATCCTGAGAAGGTCTAGGCCGGACATCTCCGGCATGCGCATATCGGTTACGATTATATGCACTTCGTTTTGTTCGAGTATTTCAAGTGCCTCTTTGCCGCTCTTGGCAAAGTAACAGTTATATGGCTCGTCTAAAAGGCCTCTTTCAAGTGACCTGAGGACTTTCTCCTCATCGTCTACAAACAATATCGTTCTTTTTTCCATTTTCCTCAACGTCCTTTATTGCTAATTTGAATCTTCTCGACATCCTACTTTCCTTCGCTTGTTATCATCACTGCTTCTTCTTTTTTACCATCTGCTTTCTTGTTGCTAATCGGCAGCTTGATTGTGAATTTCGCCCCCTTTCCGACGGCACTGTCGACAAGTAGTTTGCCTTTATGCTTGGTTACGATAATGTCATAAGAGACGCTAAGACCCAGCCCTGTTCCCTTGCCGGCCGGCTTGGTCGTGAAGAAAGGGTCGAAAATCTTTGTTAGTTTATCAGAATCAATACCTGGGCCATCATCTTCAATTTCACAGACGACTTCATTAGCACTTGAATATGTTCTGATGGTGATGGTTCCTTTTTCTCCTTCTCCTTGCCGGGCTTTTATTGCCTGAGCTGCGTTCACAAGGATGTTGAGGAATACTTGGTTTATCTGGCCTGAATTGCAGTAGATAGCAGGTACTTCGGAAAGCTCAGTCTTGACATCGGTATAATACTTGATTTCATTCCTTGCCACAACAAGGGTGGCCTTGATGCCTTCATTGATGTTGTATTCATCGAAGAATTCTGCCTGGTCGATTCTCGAAAAGTCTCTAAGGTTCTGAATAATATTGGTGACCCTCTCTAAGCCCTCTCTCGAATCGTCGAATAATCCCTGGATATCTTTGATGATAAAGTCTATCTTCATGCTATTTCGGGATTTATCTATAACACTCACTTTGTTCAGCAACATCTCTTTTTCTGAAGACTCGACTTCATTCGCCAACTCATCATACATTGTGAGCAAATCACGAAATTTGTTCATATAGCTTTGTAATGTCTGGAAATTGCTTGCTACGAAACCGACAGGGGTGTTCATTTCGTGCGCGACGCCGGCTGCGAGCTGGCCAATGGAGGCTAATTTCTCACTTTGTACCATTTGAGACTGCATTTCTTTCAGCTCCCGATTTGCTTTTTCGAGTTTTTCGTAAGCTAATCTTAGGGCTTCAGCTGCGCGTTTGCGCTCTGTAATGTCTCGAACCATCGCCTGCAATAACACTCCATCAGACAGCTCCAACGGATTCAAAGAAACCTCCGCATCAAATGGCGTGCCATCATATCGCTTGCATCGCCACTCGAAGAACTGAGGTTTTTTCTCTAAAGTCAGATTAATTTTCTCCTGTACTTTTTCTATAGAATCTTTCCCATCCGGCTGCAACTCAGGGGAGAATTGCAAAAGCGGCTGTTTCACAATTTGCTCTTTAGTGCAGCCGAATGTCCTCAAAGTTGATGGATTACAGTCGATGAGTTGCTCGCCCTTCACTATAAATATTGCTTCATTGGCAGACTCGAACAATAACCTGTATTGCGCCTCGCTCTCTCGCATAGCAAGCTCTGCCTTCTTACGCTCAATAGCATAATAAATAGACTTGCTTAGCATCTGTATGTTGAAATCGCCTTTGACAAGATAGTCTTGAGCGCCTTTGGCAACCGCTTTTAGGCCAAGGTTCTCGTTGTCTAAACCTGTAATAACTACATTTGCTGTGCGAGGATGTCTTTCGCTTACCTTAACTAAAGTGTCTATCCCTTTGCTATCAGGAAGATTTAGGTCCAGCAGCGCAATATCAAAATCATCCTGGTCCAGAAGCTCTAAAGCATTCTCGAGATATTCTGTACATTTTACTTCTGAAGTGGATAGAACTGATTTTGATAGCAACCTCTCTAATTGTTTTCTGTCTATCAGGTCATCTTCGACTATCAAGATTTTTAATGGTTTTGTACCGTTGGGACTCATTTTCTCATGTACTCTTTATAGTGTTTACTTTCAAATTTGGCACAATGCCGAAAGGTTTTTGAAATTACAGCCCCCTTGGTTAATGTTAATCCTGATGGATAGTATAACCATAGAAACATATCGGCTGAAGCAATGGAGTACTTTTTAGATACGACCAGTTGTAGACAAGTATTGTAGACAATATAAAACTATGTGCTGTTAATGTGGGTCTTATCGGCCTTGGTCTTAATGCGTCTAAGCGGATTTGTTTTTTTGGGACCTGAAATCTTCCCCGCTAAAGCGGGGACAAGCTTGCCCCTGCGAAGGCAGGGGCTTCTTTTCTACTTGAGAACCACTTTGCCGGTTCCCGTGGTGATTCTGCCAATTTTATAAACTTTTTCGCCGAATCTTTTCAATTTTTTAGCGATGGAGTTAGCAAAGTCCTCGGCCACTATCAGCACAAAGCCGATGCCCATATTAAAGACCCTGTACATCTCGTCTTCTTCAACGGGGCCTGCTTTTTGCAGTAATGTAAATATTTTGTGTGTCGGCCAGCTTTCTTTTTTAATTACTGCGTTGCAGTTTTTTGGCAGCACTCGCGGAATATTTCCCATTAATCCTCCGCCGGTTATATGTGCCATGCTGTGCACGGTTTTCTTAACCTTATACTGGCTCAATAGTTTCACTATTGGCCGAACGTAAATCCGTGTCGGCTCCAGCAGCACATCGCCCAGCACGGCGCCGTTAAGCTCATCCAAAGTATCCGTCATCTTCAGGTTTTTTTGCTTGAAGCAAATATTTCGTACAAGCGTATAGCCGTTGGAGTGCAGCCCGCTTGAAGCCAGCCCTAAAATAACGTCGCCGACTCTTACATTGTTTGTCATAACGATTTTTTTGCGTTCCACTACACCAACCGCAAAGCCTGCCATATCGAAGTCGCCTTTGGTGTATGTATCCGGCATCTCGGCGGTCTCGCCGCCGATTAGTGCGCAGTCGGCCTGTCGGCAGCCGGCTGCAATACTTTTTACCAGCTCAGCTATTATTTTCGGTTCGAGCTTGTGGACAGCCAGATAGTCCAGAAAGAATAATGGCTCAGCACCCTGTACAAGCATATCGTTGACGTTCATCGCAACGAGGTCAATCCCGACAGTGTCGTATTTTTTCATCTTGGCTGCGAGCTGTACCTTGCTGCCGACGCCGTCTGTGCAGGCAACCAGCACGGGATTCTTATAGTTCTTTTTGAACAGCCGTTCGTCGTAATCCAGCCGAAACATCCCCGCAAAGGCATTTTTGGATTCGATGACCCTCGGCCCAAATGTGCTGGCGACGTGCTCATGGATTTTCTCGACCATCTCGTCATTAGTATCGATGCTCACGCCTGATTGTTCATATGTGATATATTTACCCATTTGTTCTCGTATCAGGTATCGGTTTTGTCAAACATATTCATCTGATATCTTTCCATAGTAAATTTATTGATTGTGTAATCAGGCGGGACAGGGTATTTGCCTGTCCAGCAGGCGGTGCAATAGTGGTCTTTCGCAAGCGTCGCGCAGGATAACATTCCCTCCAGAGACAGGTAGCCCACGCTATCAACCTCAAGAAAATCTCTGATTTGCTCTAGGTTGCGATTATTCGCCAGTAGTTCTTCTTTGGTGGGAAAATCCACGCCATAAAAGCAGGGAAACCGCAGCGGTGGACAGCTCACTCGCATATGGATTTCTTTTGCGCCGGCTTGGCGCAAGGTTCTAATCTTGCCTCTGGTAGTTGTGCCGCGAACTATAGAATCATCTGCGACTACAACGCGTTTTTTGGCCACGACCTCTTTTACTATTGCCAGCTTGAGTTTGACCTGCAGCTCTCTTGATTTTTGCTCCGGTGAGATAAATGTCCTGCCTATATAGTGGCTTCTGACCATTCCCATATCGAAGGGTATCTTGCTCTGCTCTGCGTAGCCAATTGCCGCCGAGGTCCCTGAGTCCGGCACAGGTATTACGACATCCGCATCAACGGGGTGTTCTATTGCCAGTTGTCTGCCGAGCTTTTTTCTAAACTCGTGCACATTTTCACCGAAGATGGTGCTATTTTGCTTGGCGAAATAGATGTGCTCGAAAAGGCAATGGGCCGGTGTAACAGTACCCGGCTGGACAAAAAATCTGCTGGAAAGACCTTTCTTATCCAGCCGAACTATTTCGCCCGGTTCGACTTCGCGAATGAACTTTGCGTTTATAGTGTCGAAGGCGCAGCTCTCGCTGGCGACAACATAGCTGCCATTTTCTGTTTGGCCGATGCACAAAGGCCTGAAACCGTAAGGGTCGCGGGCCGCTTCAATGTGGTCGTCGAACAAAAACAAAAGACAATATGCTCCCTGCAGATGGTTCAATACATGCGCCACTGGGTCGGGATTGCTGGCATGGGTTGGTTTTGCAAGCAGGTGAATAATAACTTCCGTATCACATGTCGATTTGAATATGCTGCCGTAGGCCTCGTATTCGTCTCGCAGAAGCGCCGCATTTATAAGGTTGCCGTTATGTGCTACTGCAACCTGTCCACGGGAGTACTCGGATAAAAATGGCTGACTGTTCACAGCTTTACTGGCACCGGTTGTCGAATACCGCACATGGCCGATTGCTGTTGGATTACGCAGCTTTTGCAATATGTTTGAGCCGCTGCGAAAGACCCTGCTTACCGTACCCATCCCTGTATAGCACTGGATAAGCTCACCGTCGCTGGTGGCTATTCCTGCTGACTCTTGTCCGCGGTGTTGAAGATTATGTAAGCCAAAGTAGGTTTTTTCAACAGCTTCAGGGTCGCCAAAAATGCCGAAAAGACCACAGCTTTCCTTCATTTTGTTTCTCATTTCTCGACGCTTGTCATCCTCATGGGAGCGGATGATTTGGCCTAAAAATTAGGTTTTCCTTCGATACCCAGATGTTTCTCACGTTTTTACCGGACTCAACATAACATCAGGCATCCAGTATTTAGTATCCAGCATCCGGTATTGCCAGTCAAGCATCTTTTTTACTTGAGTTCTTGAAGTTTTTGTTGTATAATAGACAGCAGTTAAAATGTAGCCTTGTGATGAAAGGAGGATGGGCTGTTTTGAATTCCAAGAGAAGGAAAATATGGTTATGTATGATGCCTGTTCGGCCTATTTTTGGCGTAGTGGTAATTTTATTCTTTCTGATGTTTTTGGCGCAGGCGGGGTCTGATGCCAAGTCGCTGCAAAAGGCCAAGCTCGTCGCCGCAGATGGTGAGATCAACGACCATTTTGGCCTCGCTGTTGCTATAGATGGCGAGTATGCCGTCGTTGGGTCGGCTTGTGATGACGACTTGGGGACTGACTCCGGCTCGGCTTATGTATTCAGGTGCGATGGTACTAACTGGGTTCAGCAGCAGAAGCTCCTCGCTTCAGATGGTGTTGGCGGTGACTGGTTTGGTGGTGCTGTTGATATAGACGGTGATTATATCATCGTTGGGGCGCGTTATGGTGATGGCAAGGCAATTGACGCCGGCACGGCTTATGTATATCGGAGGAATGGCACTGGCTGGATTCAGCAGGCAGAGCTCACCGCCGAAGATACTTTTAGCGGCGCCTGCTTTGGGATATCTGTTTCTATAGACGGAAATAAGGCACTTGTGGGGGCGTTTTGTGATAGCGACGGGGGCTCGGCTTATATATTCAGGCGGGATGGAACTCGCTGGAGCCAGGAGAAAAAGCTCTTGGCCTTTGATACTGCTCCCGGAGACGCGTTTGGCAGGTCTGTTTCCATAGAAGGAGATAAGGCAATCGTAGGGGCTGATAGCTATGATGACCAGGGTACTGCTTATATATTCAAGTGGGATGTCAATGATTGGGTTGAGGAGCAAAAGCTCACTGCCCCAGATGGTGAAGATTACGACTGGTTTGGTAGGTCCGTCTCTATGAGTGGCGGTAAGGTAATCGTGGGCTCGTATTGGGATGACGATGGGGGAATTGACTCCGGCTCAGCTTATATATTCAGGTGGGATGACCCTAACTGGGTTTTAGAGCAGAAGCTCACTGCCAAAGATGGTGCTGCCAAGGACTGGTTTGGCTATTCTGCTTCTTTGCACGGAGATTATGCCATCGTAGGGGCGAGCAGTGATGATGACAAGGGGACTGACTCTGGTTCGGCTTATATATTCAGGTGGGATGGCACTGGCTGGGTTCAGCAGCGAAAGCTCACCGCCTCGGATGGTAAAGCTTACGCCTGGTTTGGCAGGTCTGTTTTTATGAACGGCGATAAAGTAATCGTGGGGGCAGTGTTAGATGATGACAAAGCGAGTAACGCTGGCTCGGCTTATATATTCACACCAATCGGGGGACCGGCACGCTGATAGTTCTATCGGGTATCAGGCCCGCCGTGCATGGCGCGGCAGGCATAGTGTCAGATAATGTTGCGTTCAAAAAAAATCCGGCTACGGCTCGGCGTTTTTATTCCTTCTGTGTATAGAGCATCGCCTACGCCGAGACGAGTCTTTTATGATATTATCATCCTCTGTCCGGCTTTGATGTGGAGTTGAGCATTTGCACTCGCATTTTTCAAGCTGATTTCCAGTGTGTTGTTTGAGCCTTCTATCAGGAATAATTCACCTTCTTTGGCTGAATCATAATTGAGATAGTACCGCATCGTATATTTCTTATCGCCCATTTCTACGGCGTAGTCGTCTTTATCCTGTTTAGCTATACTTGTCTGACGACAGTCAAGATTGGTTATGATGTTTCCGAACCTGTCGATTCTCACCACCATTCCTGCTCTACCATCGAGATAAAAATTCAGTTTTTCAATTATTTCTGTCTTTTTACCTATGGCCTTGAAGTTACCTTGATTGATGTTTGTAGCCGCTTTTGCAAATATATCTCTGCCGTGAAATGTTCTGCTGGCCTCAGTTGGGATGGGAATTTGCCTTATATCCAGGACTTTCTGCTCGCCGAGTGTTTCCCAGAGTAGGCCGTTGTCCGGCGCAACAAAATAGCAATCTTCCGTTTTTACCGCTAATGCCTTTCTTTGCGTCCCTACGCCTGGGTCAACCACGCAGCAAAAGACAGTTTCTTTTGGAAAGTATTTGTAGTTATTTTTTAGAATCCACGATGCCTCAATAATGCTTTGAGGCGCAATATCGTGACATAAATCAACGATTTTTGCATTTGGGTCGATACTGTAAATGACCCCCTTCATCACGCCCACATATTCACTTTGGCCAAAGTCTGTTAATAGCACTATCATATTGAACTCTTGGATGGACTAATCGTCTTGAGGATGCATAAATTCAGGTATTCGCCTGACCTTTCCGTCGGAATCGACGCAGGCGAGGGTGCTTGTGCCTTCAGCTAAAATCAGCCCGTTATCTTCGCGTGTGAGTTTATAGCTGTGCTGGACCTTGCTGGCAGTTACGCCTGTACATATCGTTTGCAGTTGCAGTTTTTCATCGTAAAAGGCGGCTTTGCGATATTTTATATTCAGCTCTGCCACAACAAAGAATACACCTGTTTCTTCGAGGTCTTTGTATGCTAAGCCGTTGGCCCGCAATAGCTCGGTTCTGCCCATCTCGAACCACACCGGATAGACGCTGTGATGCACCACACCGGCCTTGTCGGTTTCTGCGTATCGTGGCACGATTGTTATCATATGGCTTTTTATGGTTGTTCGTTTGGGGAAATCCATATTAAACTCCTGTCTTTACCCCGTTAGAAACAAAGTTTCTAACGGGGTTTACAGCTTTCGACCAAGCGCCTCAAATATTGCCAGCACATTTTCAACCGGCGTATCGTACTGGATATTATGGACCGTGCTGAAAACAAATCCATTGGTTTTTTTGAATATTTGCAGTTGCTCAGCGACCTGCCGGCGCACTTCATCGGGCTTTTCAAATATTAGCGACTTTTGTGCATCCGCTCCGCCTCCCCAGAAGACGATTCTGCCACCGTATTTATCAATTAGGTGTTTTGGGTCCATACCTTTGGCAGAGGTTTGTACGGGACTTAAGATATCAAAGCCGGCCTCGATAAAGCCCTCAATCAATGGCTCACAGCAGCCGCAGCAGTGTTTCATTGTTTTCCATCTGCTATGGGCGTGAATCCAGTCATTGAGTTTTTTACTGAACGGCAGATAAAGTTCGCGATAACCTTCAGGGCTGCAAAATAGTGTATCCTGCGCCGCAAGGTCTGTAGTATCCAGCAGGACAATATGTACTTTGTTGCCCACCGCATCGTAAATCCTCTCGAGATTTTTAATTGCGATTTCTGCTTGGCCTGCAAAGACCTCTTTAATATATTCTTTCCGGCTGACCGTGCTGATGTACCATTCTTCGATGTCACGAATTCCTTTTGGATGCTTCAGGGCCGGTGCCGGAACTAATGCGATATCTCCAAAGGCCGTACCTGGAAACTCAGCTGCTATTGCAAGATTGGTGTTTTGATAAAGCTTGTTTGCCTGCTGCTCATAGATTTTCAAAGCTTCATCGCTAATGGGCTTAAACTCCTCAAGATTATCAGCTGGATTAAGTCTGGCTTTGTCAATCGGCTCTTGTCGGATAATCGAGTCGAAGTAGAAACTGCCTTTGGGCATTCGTGCCGAAGCCGGTGCCGACTTGTCACCTTCCGGATACTGCAAGATGTCGCCGTTCGGTTCCGGCTCGGTGTTGAACTTGCCCGGCACCAGCACATCTGTTCCGTCGAATGTTCGCCATGGCTTAAAATCGGCATTCTTGAAGCCGAAAATGTTTTTAGGCCGGGGCAGATTAACAATATCGATGCCGAGCATTTCCTGCAGGTCTGAAGCTACTTCGCCGAGCATTTGATATGGCTCGATAACTTTTATCCGCCGTGCGTGTGGCGGATTTACCGGCTCATCCTTTTTCTGCATACCAAGCGCTCGGCGCAGCTTCGCTATGAAACCAACGTGGGCTCCTGTGCCGAGCGTGCCTCCAAAGTCCAGAGTAACGCGGTCCGCTTTTTTGTATTCGAGTGCCTGTAGCACTCGCTCTCTGCCGGTCAAAGCAGCTTTTGTTTTGGTATCATCGCTGAAATTTGTATTCATAATGGCCTTTTGAAACTTGCCCTTGCTTCTACAGGGGTAAACTCATCCCTGCGAAAGCGGGGGGGCAGAGGTTCTACAATGCTGGAATTTTATCATTTCACGGAAGTTTTATAAAGGGTACCTTATTTTGTGCTATATAAAATGTAGAAAAGAATAAACTTCGTTGTTTGTTGGTATATTGACAAAAAGTGCGGCTCAGGTACAATAGGGCTGCTTAACCCATTGAAATTTCCGGTGGGAGTAGCTCAGTTGGATAGAGCACCGGATTGTGGTTCCGGGGGTCGCGGGTTCAAATCCCGTCTCTCACCCTTTTAGTTAGTGGTTTGTGGCTTGTTGGAGGGATTCGCCCTGTGTCCATACAATGAAGCTCTTTGAGAGCTTTTCTCAAATTACGGACTTGGATAGCCCGGGTAATTACACCAAATAGAGGTCTCGCCCACAATATGGTCGGTGAACGTCTGGTTATCTGCGCTTATAGTACCTGTGCTATCCCGCACGCCGAGAGAGAAGGTGCATGAGCCAAAGCCAAAGCCCGGCTGGTCCGCCAAGCCGAAGGCCGACCCGTCATAGCTGCCGCCTTCACCGACGCCGGTAAACCTATCGCCCCCAGCAGCAGTAACGTCGAATTGATTGACCACAGCATCACCAACTAATGAGCCAGCACTATCGCGCTGTTCAAAGCGATTTTCAGCCGGGACGGTTACCGACTGGCCGGTCGCCTCTAATTCCTGGCCGACGCCTAAAGCCCATGTGTCGCCAACAGAGCATACACCAGTTTCACCGTAGACGTACAGGCCGGTCAACAATTGCCCTGCCGCTGTAAATTCCAGCGGGCCGACACCTGTGGCATTAACGCCCTGACTATTAATAAAGGTAGAGTTCAAATCGCTGCTATTCGTCCGAAAGGCGCTCGCCTTAAAGGACGAAGAGAAATTGCCCTCCGACGCGTAGTACGTTCCATACAGGGAAGTCCATCTTGTCTGGCTGTCTGTGCGACCCTCAAATGTTCCGTACGTCTGACCTGTGCCGGACAGTGCAAATTCCACGACGGCGTCCGTAGAGTTGACACCACCCTGGCCGGCCAACTCGGAGGTAATACTAAAATTCGGGTTTGTCACCACGAAATTGATAACGACATTAGGAGGGCTCGGGACAGCCATCACTGGATGAACGACCATTACCAAGGCAACAGCAATAATTGTCAAAATTATCTTCCTGCTCAACTCAAACCTCCTGCCGTCCGAATTCATAAAAGCTGAAAACATCTCACAGCCCAAACGGTCACCCGTTCGATATAATATAGAAATAACCATAGCGCCGGCCTTGTAGAATACTTCAAAGTTTCCTTCAGACCACACTATAATTCTATTCGAACCTTATCCTCCAGCCGAAGAGAGATAGTTCGTTTGTCTTACCAAGTTCCACCAATATAGGTTTCAAAATGCTCTTTGGCATTAGCATTGAAGTCAATGTCGAAACCAACATTTTCGGTTAGAATACTATCATCCCCTGAGGGGTAGATACCATCGGGTCCAGACCATGCCCTTTTGACAATCTGCTGGTTATCCTCTACGTCCAAGCTGGTCGAGAAGCTTGCTGTATCCTGTGCAAAGGCCGAACTTAAGTTATCGCCTTTTGATGTCCAAGATGTAGTCCCATCAGCAACACCAACAACCTTATAGTCCATCAGATTGATACCTTTTGTTTGGCCCCAAATGTTGGCAATGCCCGCGCCGCTTGATGAAGCGACTTCGCCGAATGCCCGGTACGTCGTGGGAATGCCCGTCAGGTCTCCCCAACTTTCAGTGTTGGTTCGCATCTCTACATATCCTGTACCGCTTGTCAGATTCAACTCTGCGTGAGCTGTCCCTCTTGTCCAGTCGAGCTCGGTCGTAACCCAGCCACCACCTGAAACATCAATATTTGCTCCTGCGTTTTGTCTTCCTCTATTCTGCCAGGAATTATCGATGGTAGCCATGTAATTTCCCGTAGTTTGGGTTGTGGCCAGAAATGGATGGTCGGTCACCTGCGTGTAGTCAGCCACATAAGTCATGCCACCTCCCAATGCCGGATTTGCGCTAAAACCTGTGATATTGAGCTGCTGATTTCCAACCTGCCTATCACCACACCAATAGTTCTTCGTGGTATAGTTTGTTGTTAAAGAACCAAATAGCGAATCATTTGCTGTTAAAGTCGCTGAAATCTGATTCGATGCCCCTGAGTAGACCGGACTGACCGTGTGTTGTACATTCAATGCACCTGTACCTTGAGAAAAGTTGGTCTGAACGTATCCATCTCCAAAAGCTACCGTTGTTATCCCGAGGGCCAACAAACATATTAAGCCTAATATAATAAGTTTCTTGCTCATTTCTAAACGCCCTTTCATCGCCCCCCATACCAATTCAAAAATTCAAAACCACTTAAACCAATCAACAATCCCCCCTATAGTACAAAATTTCATCTTGCCCTAAAAAATCCCTGTTTAATCCATAGGCATATCCTCCTTCATTAACTACTATAGGTTATATTTCTTCACTTATCGGTTCATCTCCATCTGCCGGCTCATCTACATTTGCCAGCTTGTTCTCATTTATCTGCTCATCTTCCTCGCCATCAGACTCATCCACTATCTCTTCAGTTTCCGGCTCATCGTTGTCTATCAGACTACTGCCGACCATCTGCTGCTCGTCACTTGCGGGTTCATCTGCTACCTGCTCGGCCTGCTGAGCGTCCGCTTGCTGGCTCGCCTGCTCAGTTTCTTCGACCTCCTCTATTTTGCTTATTGAACTCAGTGACTCATCACTTTCAGCAATGGGGGTCGCTTCGCTTAAGTCCGAAAGCTCAAGCTTCTCAGCGAGCTCTTTTGCCAGGTACTGAATCCTCCCTGCTCTGTAATGCAATCTTTTGGTGAGGTAATCCGGATTTGTCTCCATAAGTTTTTGAAAAGCCTTGTAGAACAAGAAGTCTACAAGCTCAACCTGAACCTGCTGCTTAATTATCTCCTTGGCGGTGTTATATTCAACGTTCAGGTATTCTTCCCTTCCATCAAACGAGATAATCCTGAAGCCCTCAGCTCCTATGCGCTGGGCAGTAACCCTGTTCTGTCCCATTACAGAAACAACAAGCTCCCCGGTATATGGGTCGGTTATCTCGAGACTTCCAGCCACGCTGGTCTGCACAACCTTTCCGGATATTCCGATTCCCGCAAAAGTGATACCCGCTGCAGTACTTTCCTCTCCGATAGTTACCTCGGTTAGAGAGCCGGTTATAAAAAATTCCGGAGGAATATTGTTTCCCCAGATTTGTTTTTTTATCACCTCCGGCGGCAAGGCCGTTAATTTCGTTAAAAGATTCCCCTCGCCTGTAACCTCAATAAGTACCTTTCTAATCTCGTTCCAATCATAAGGGTCCCTCAATGCAACCCTAAGAGCCTTAGACCTGTGGGCACTCCACAAAAAGTACTTTCGCGTAGCCAGGCCCATAACTGTGCTCTGGTCAATTTGTCCGGCTGCGGCTCTTTCGAAAACACCACTCTCATTTGCTATTTTTCCCCCAATAGCTACATACCACGGCCAAAGGAAATTCACCTTTTGTTCCCGGTCCAGCTTATTTTTTCCTGTAAAGACATACTCTGGAGCCGATATCTCATCTATGCAGGCCTGTTGAGTGGCCGGCTCAACTAAGCTTAAAGCGGGCCTGCCGGAAGTCATTTGACTCGTGGTGCAACCAACCGCCAGAAAAGAAAGCGGAACCACCAAGCCCATCAGCATGAAATTGCTCAGTAACTTTTTCATTATTTAATCCCCCTAATTATTTTTAATAAGTGCTGCTGTTATTGATTGTAACGTTAGCTCCACTGGTGGCACTGACGTCAAAGGTGTTGAAGGTTCCGGAGTTGAAGTTGTCTGTATAGTTGTAGTTGTATGTATATGTTGTTGTCGTATACCTATCTGTGATTCCCATCTTTGCATCGATGGCCATCTGGTACTTCAGTTGGCTAATCGTGGCATTGCCATTAGACCACCCAGCAAAAAATGAGCTAATATGAACACCTCTGTCAAGTGTCCCGGCCTGGGCGTGATTAGCTAATAACAACGATACAATTACAACTGTGAATACAACGAAGAACCGCTTCATTTTATTTTCCCCTTTCTGTATCAGGTCTTGTAAAAAACTATTCCTTAATTACTTTTGATTTTCTTCATGGCTATTTCCTAATTGAATTCTTTAAGCAAGGTGAAAGTAAAATAGCTTTAGTTGCAGATGGTTGTTACTTTCACTAAAACCCTCCATGTCAGATGCTGCCACTACATACTATCTATTTTTACTATTTTACCTAATTTCACACCCTTATGTCAAGATAATTCTTTCGATATCAAGAATTTGCGGGTCAAAATTACTTATGCGCCATACACCTATAACTGATGTGTTTCCTTAAATACGCCATTGGAAAAAAACATATAAAATTCCCATTGCGATAACTCTCGGCTAAATATTTGCAGGCGGTGTCCCTTCTTTACGCTCCTTAATACAACGTTTTAACATTATAATAGAGAACTTATAGGACACTGTTTGAATTTGCTCACATAAT
>CAZOQJ010000013.1:0-29252 GCA_964581905.1 uncultured Pirellulales bacterium | reverse complement strand
CGAAAATTTGTAAGGGCGGTTTTTCCCGGCTCGTTTGACCCGATTACAAACGGCCATCTCGACGTTATCGAGCGTGGTATGAAGCTTTTTGACGAACTTGTCATCGCGGTCGGTCGAAGTCCGCTCAAAAACCAACTCTTTACGCCCCAGGAGCGGGTGGAAATGATAGAAGAAATAATTCAAAAAAGGCAAATGCCGGGTGTCTTGGTTGAGAGCTTCGAGGGGCTAACGGCCGAATACGCCACCAAAAAAAAGGCGGATGTCATACTACGCGGCCTGCGTTCTCTTACCGACGTTCAATACGAGTTCCAGCTTGCTATGACCAACCGTGCCGTAGCAGGCATCGAAACCGTATTTATTATGACCAGCGAGCAGTATGGCTTTACAAGTTCGACATTGATACGTGAAGTGGCATCACTGGGTGGCGACCTGTCAAACCTCATCCCGGAAAACGTCCATAACCGTTTGAAACAACGACTTAAAAAAGGTGAGTAGTCAAATGGTAATTGGTTAAATAGTTAACCAGTTACCGATAACCAGTTACGAGATATGTATATTGTTAGCGTTGAAACGCACTTTTGGGCATCGCATCGATTGGCCTTGGCTGACGGCTCGAAAGAGCCTGAGCACCATCATAACTGGTCGGTTATCGCTGATGTCGGCTCAGATTCGCTCAACGGTATGGGACTTGTGATGGATTTCAGCCAGCTCAGGAAGCTGCTTTGCAATATCGTGGCCGGGTTTGATAATACGGCGTTAAACAGCGTTGATTATTTTCAGAAGAACGGCTCATCGGCAGAGAATGTAGCCAGATACATATATGATAAACTGCGAGCCAAACTGCCTAAAGCCGTCATACTCAAAAGCGTTAAGGTTATCGAACAGCCGGGTTGTGCAGCAATATTCTCTCAGGACGAAACAATCAAAAAAACAAGACAAACTAAATAAATTAGTCCTTGTAGCAGGCTCATAATTTTGCCGATGTTTTTAAAGGGTAATATATAGTTGGCGGTTCTGTCTGGTTTTTGATATAATAGAATAATGGTGCGGGGTGCTTGTTATCTCCGCGAGGTTCGAGTATGCAATGTCAGATTTGTAACAAAAATGATGCGACTATCCATCTGACCGAAATTACAGATGGCAAGCGGAAAGAAATGCACCTGTGCGAGAATTGTGCTGCCGAGCAGGGCATAGCTGTCAAGAGCAACATTCCTATAAATGAGTTGCTTAGTAATTTGCTTGCTGCCCAGCCGCCGGACGATGAATCGTCCGGCCATTCGGTACAGGTTCACTGCCCGAATTGCGGCTTTACACTATCCCAATTCCGCAAAGAGGCTGTCTTAGGCTGTCCATACGATTATAAGGTTTTTGAGAAGCCGCTGCTGCCGCTTATCGAGAAAGCCCACAATGGCAAAACAACCCACTGTGGCAAGCTCCCCTCAAAAACACCAAATCATACAAAAAAGCAGGTGGAGCTTTTAAGCCTTCGTCAACAGCTTGAAGCTGCTGTGCAAAGCGAGGACTACGAGCTGGCCGCTGAATTGCGGGACAAAATAAACCAAATGGAAAAGGGAAATAGCCATACGAAATGAAATTAACTGACATAAGTAATGATATAAACGAATGGTTCGGCGGCTCCGGGCCGTTGTCGGATATCATTATATCCTCACGGATTCGACTCGCCCGAAATCTCGCCGGCCACAAATTCCTCAGCCGATGCTCAAATCCTGAAAAGACCGAAATACTCAACAAGCTAAAAGATGTTCTGATGTCGCTTGACCTTGGCGACAAGGTCTTCTATATCAGCGTGGACAAAGCCCCGACCCTGAATCGCCATCTGCTGGTGGAAAGACACCTTATCAGCCATCACCATGCCTTTGGCAAAGGCCCGCGAGGCGCCGTAATCGCCCAGCGGGAATCTTTCACTGCTATGATTAACGAAGAGGACCACTTGCGGCTACAGGTGTTAAAAGCCGGCTGTCAGCTCTCTCAATGTCTCGAACAGATAAACAATATCGACGATATGATAGAGCAAAAGGTCGATTATGCTTTTAGTCCTCGCTTCGGATATTTAACGGCCTGTCCTACAAATCTCGGCACGGCCATTCGGGTCTCGGTAATGCTGCACCTGCCGGCCCTGAAGATAACCGGCCAGATAGACAAGTTCCTTCATGCCACAAAGGATATGAACCTGGCTGTACGAGGCCTGTTCGGCGAAGGCACCGAGGCGGCAAGCGATTTCTACCAGCTCTCCAACCAGGTATCGCTCGGCGTCGCGGAAAAGGACATCGTCCTGCAATTTGAAAACGCCATTATTCCGGAAATAATCGATTATGAAAAAGCTGCCAGGTCCCGGCTGCTCACGAAAGATGCCGACCTTCTCAACGACAAAATCTCGCGCGCGATGGCACTGTTGCAAAACGCCCATTTGATAAGTTCGCAGGAGGCATTGTTTTTGCTGAGCCACTTACGGCTGGGCATAAATATGAGCCAAAATATGGGGGCCTCGACTCCCGCCATAGAACGCCTCTGCCGGCTCAGCAGCGCCGATGGGAAACAGACCCTTTCCATTGCGACCATAAATCGATTGTTTATGCTGACTCTGCCGGCACATCTGCAGTTAAACTATGGAAAGCCGCTCGATTCCACTCATAGAGATGCCCTTCGCGCACAAATCATCCGCTCCGCACTGAATGGTTAATTTGCATCAGAAATTAAAATAATTCTGTTTCGCCCATCGGCCGAGACGTCCCAAGCTTCGCTCCAAAATCCACCTCCTGGCAAATCGCCCAGGCCCTGAAAACTGGCCGTTACTGCATAACCAATATTGGAAACAAAAAATAAAATGACTACCACCAAAAGAATTGATTTCCTCTTCATCACTCTTCTCCTCGCTCAGTAAGTCTTTTAGAAACTATTCACCGCCGTGTGGAATTAAGAAATGCTCCTCCTCCATTGAACGAGCATCGAAAATCACCGCAAATCTAATATTTATTGTAGACCATTATTCCCAAATGTCAAGCAAAAACCAATGCTCAAACACTCACAGAGATTTAGACGGTACACGCACACCATCCCGCACCTACTTTTGAGATTTTACTCCTGAACATATATTTCCGCCCAGATTGTAAGAAAACCTCCGTTTTACTTTGATTGTGGATTCTCAAAAGTAGGTGCGGGGCTGCCAAAATGGCACAATTAACCAGAATGTAAAATTCAGAAAACAGAAGCCCGAAGTCCTAACTTCTTGAAACTAAAGAGGTTAACTTACTCAAGCAGATTATGCCCAGCTCCTGGCACGGCCTTTGCACTATTTCTTTGGCAAAAGATATTTTATACTGCCTTGAACGCAATACGATATACGCGATACGCAATACGAAATAACGAAAGGAACTCAATCATGGCTAAAATCATTGGCATAGATTTGGGAACGACAAATTCCGTAGTCGCCGTTATGGAAGGTTCGGCACCGAAGGTATTGATAAATTCTTCCGGCTCCCGGCTGACGCCTTCGGTAGTCGGCTTCACAGATAAAGGCGAGCGGCTCGTCGGACAGATTGCGCGACATCAGCAGGTAACAAATCCTGAAAACACCGTATTTTCCATCAAGCGTTTCATGGGCCGAAGACACAGCGAGGTCTCATCAGAAGAAAAGATTGTCCCTTATAAAATTACCGGCAGCCCGGAGGAGCTTGTCAAAGTAAAGGTTCGCGAAAAGGAATACACCCCGCCGGAAGTTTCAGCTATGGTCCTGCAGGATTTGAAAAAGACCGCTGAAGATTACCTCGGCGAAAAGGTTACCGATGCCGTTATTACCGTCCCTGCTTACTTTAATGATTCTCAGCGACAGGCCACAAAGGACGCAGGTAAAATAGCAGGCCTCAATGTCCGCAGGATTATCAACGAGCCGACTGCCGCGGCTCTTGCTTACGGCGTCGAGAAGAAAAAGGACCAGAAAGTAGCCGTCTTTGACTTCGGCGGCGGAACATTCGATATCTCCATCCTCGATATCGGCGGCTTCGGCGAGGAAGGCGGCGTTCTTGAAGTTCTCAGCACAAACGGTGACACCCATCTCGGCGGCGATGACCTCGATGCCGTCCTGATAAACCATATCGCCGATGAGTTCAAAAAGAAAGAAGGCATCGACCTGCGCGATGACGCTATGGCACATCAACGTTTGAAGGAGGCCTCTGAAAAGGCAAAGTGCGAGCTTAGCTCGCAGGTTGAAGCTACTATTAATCTACCCTTTATAACCGCCGACGCTTCTGGCCCGAAGCACCTGCAAATGACCGTCACACGAAGCAAGTTCGAATCGCTCGTCGAGCACGTTTTTGAACGTTTGAAACAGCCGTGCTACAAAGCAATGGAAGATGCGAAACTTTCAACCGGCGATATCACCGAGACCCTGTTGGTCGGCGGCTCAACAAGAATTCCGAAGGTCCAGGAAATCGTCAAAGAAATCTTCTCCAAAGAGCCGAACAAAAGCATCAATCCTGATGAGGTCGTTGCTCTTGGTGCCGCCATTCAGGGCGCAGTTTTGGCCGGCGATGCGGGAGTAAAGGATATTTTGCTTCTTGATGTAACGCCGCTTTCTCTGGGCGTCGAGACGCTCGGCGGAGTTATGACAAAACTGATTGAGCACAACACAACTATCCCTACCAGCAAGAAGGAGATTTTCTCGACCGCTGCGGATAGCCAGACAACCGTTGACATCCACGTGCTTCAGGGCGAGCGTGAGTTTGCGCGGGACAACCGAACACTCGGCAGATTTCAGCTTACCGACATCCCACCCGCCCCGCGGGGTATTCCGCAGATTGAGGTTGCATTCGATATTGACGCCAACGGCATCTTGAACGTCTCAGCAAAAGACCTCGGCACCGGCAAGCAGCAATCGATTGAGATTAAATCCAGCTCAGGTCTCAGTGATGATGAGGTTAAAAAGATGACCAAGGACGCCGAGGCGCACGCCGAAGAGGACAAAAAGAAAAGAGAGGTCGTGGACCTGAAGAACCAGGCCGACCAGCTGATTTATTCCACTGAAAAGACTCTCAAAGAGCACGGCGACAAGGTCTCCAGTGAGGTCCGGGGAAAAATCGAAAGCGCCGTTAACAACCTCAAAGAAGCCGTAAAAGGCGATAATGCCGACGCAATAAAAAAGGCCATCGAAAATCTCGGCAACACCAGCCAGGAGCTGGGCAAGGTGCTCTACGAAGAGGCCGCCAAAAAGCAGGCTGCTTCAGCACCTTCAGATACATCCGAGCCTCCCAAAGAGGGGCCGCCGCCTGAAGGTGAAGTTAAAAGAAAAGGTGGCGGAGATGACGTAATCGACGCCGAATTCGAGGCAAAAGATAAGTAAATTTCCACACCCTTACGGATGTGGCATTTTTCGGGACGAGCTAAAGCTCGCCTGACTTTGTCGGGTACCTCCATCTACGCCCTCACGGACGTGGTATTACGAAGGAAGAATAAAAGAGTAGCACGGCCATCTTGGCCGTGCCCGCACCTCCGAGGTGAGGGACGAGTATCAAGTAACGAGTTTATTTGCCTATACAGAATCGGCTGAATATCCTGTCTAGAATCTCTTCGTCAACATGTCCGCCTGTGGTGGATTCGATATCACCAATCTCTTTGTAAGCAGCCCGCAGCATCATTGCAGTCACTTCATCATTACCGGCCTTTAATTCATTTATGGCCTCGTTGATATTCTCAATTGCATTTGTAATTGCCTGTCTATGCCGGGCAGTAAGCGCAACCACCGATACCTGCTCTGCACCCTGACCCTCCGAACCTGCAGAAAGCGAAAGCTTGATGAGTTGATTATCAATTCTATCCTTTAGCTGCTCCAAACCAAGGCCGGTTATGACAGAAGCTGGCAAAAACTCAGTGTTAAATAGGTTGTTTAGCTCAATAAGCCGATTAGCCAATATTTCTTCTGAGAGCAAATCCGCTTTAGTTGCGACAGGTATGAGAACCTTCGGCTCTACAAGCTGACGCATCGATACGTCCCCAGACCAGCCCTTTTTTGATACATCCACACAAAATACAACCACCGTACTGTTTCTCAGTGCCTCGATTGCCGCCTGTTGTGCCAATTCATCAAGGATATTATTAGGGGCAGCCACCAATCCCGCACAATCGAACAGCACACACCTGCAATGCACCAGAGACAGCAGTCCCGTAAGGATATCTCTGGTGGTTTTGTGCTGCTGCGATACGATGCTTCTTTCTTCGCCGAGCAGTTTATTCAGCAAGCTGCTCTTGCCGGCATTAGGCGCTCCCGCGATACCCACCGCCGGTAAATCGATTATCGTTTCGCTTCTGATACTGCCGATAAGTAACTGCTTGAGTTCTGTCTTTATCCCGAAAATTCTTTTTTCGGCCTCATCTCGGGTCATAAATTCAATATCCTCACCGCTGAAATCAAGACCTGCCTCGATTAAGCTGAGACAATCCATCAGTTCCGACCGTATTTTTGCAGTAGCCTCAGCTAATCGTCCGCTAAGAAGTTTTTCAGCGACAGCTAATTGAAACGTATTAGAGCTGACAACAATCTCGTTCACCGCCTCTGCCTGCGCTAAATCAATCTTGCCGGCCAGGTATGCCCGTGCTGTAAACTCACCGGGCCCAGCCATCCGAAGGCCTCTGTCGAACATACTCCTCATTAAGGCCTCAGTAACAGCAGAGTTCGTTTGAATGTGAATTTCGGCAACATCCTCGCCGGTGTAAGAGCGCGGGCCAAAAGTCAGATATAGTCTCCCATCAACCTTTAGCTCGTCATCAACTGCTATACTTCCGGCAATCAGGCAACTGGCTTTATCAGCAATGCGCGGGCTGAAAATCTGTTCACAGATTTCGGCAGTCTTGGGACCGGTAATGCGAACAATCACTCCCCCCTGCGAATTGGCAGAGCTAACCGCTACGATGGTGTTGTTCAGGTCATACATTGGTAATTAGTAACTGGTGAGTGGTTAAATGGTAAATTACCAATAACCAGCTACCACTTGTAGAATGGTTTGGGCTTTTTCTTTTTGACTTTTCCGCCGGTTTTGCTCGTTACGGCAACCAGGCCTTTTGCTTCTTCCTCTTCTTTCCCCCGGATGTGTTTGCGGATAACATACTGCTCAAAAACACCGGCAAAAGTACTGGCCATAATATACAGATTCACCCCTGACGGCGCCTTGTATAACATCAACGGGAACATTAACGGAAGCATAATCATCATAATTTTTTGCTGCTGAGCAACCTGTGCATTTGCTGCTGCTGACGCCTGCGACGGCATGAGCTTTTGTTGCAGATAGAATGCTACGCCCATCAAAATCGGCAGCAAATTCAGCGACTCTATCTTCCAACCTAATAAAGGTAAAGTTATAGTTGAAAATCTAACCAAGGCATCCGGGGCCGAAAGGTCGGTAATCCAGAACGGCAAAAACGCAGCTCCTCGAAGGTCAATACTGGCATATACAGCGCTCCATAACGCAATCCATATAGGCATTTGTACAAACATCGGAAGCATCATCGTAACCTGGCTGGCCGGTGATACCCCATACCTTTTATAAAGCTCCATCATCTGTTTTTGCTGCTCTGCCATATTGCCGGCGTATTTCTTTTTTATCTGTTGGGCTTCCGGGGTGTTCGCTAACTTTTGAAATTTACTCATCGAGACCTGCCCTTTTTTGGTAAGCGGATGCATGATAAGACGCATCAAAAAGACCAGTATGATAATGACCACGCCGTAGTTGCTGATAAAGCCATACAGCCATTTCATTATCGCCAGTATCCCAAAGGCCAGGGGGCTTATAATGCTCGCCGGGCAACAACAAGCCATAAAATCTATCGTCTGCACAAATCCCGACGTTCGATACAGCTCGTTTTTGTCGAAAAGACTCTTATCCTTTGGCCCAACATACACCTGGAAGTTATATGTTTTCGTACTATCCGCCTGGCCGGCCGGAGCCAGCGCGTTTGAGGCAATTTTCAAATCCAATCCAATTGTTTCATCACCACTATCGGCTTTGTCGTCTTCATCAGGATTATAAAACCGACCTGTTTTATCTGTCACCCAGTCGCAGTACTCTTTGCCCTCATCTGGAACGGGCACCACTATAGCTGCAAAATACTTGTTGACCGCAGCAGCCCAAAGAAAGTTGTCCCCGCGTTTTATCAACCGTCTGTCATCAAGGGTCTTTGCCTTGAGCAGTTTTTTCCTATCAAGTCTTACGCTGGTAATTTGTCTCTGGGAATCTCTAAAGCCAGCGACAACCTTTCTCATATCGCTTCTGAAGCCCTCTCTGCCAAGACCTGTCGGCCCGCCCATATTGAATCGATACTTTAGCTCACTGTCGGCAAGATTTTCAACTGCTACGCTGCAATCTAAAAGATAGCTGTCGGGGCTGACCTTATAGGTTTTCAATAGCTTCACAACCGGCTCACCAGCTGATGTCTTGATAACCGCTTCGAACCGGGCCGTCTGAGAGCCGTCTTCTGCTGTTTCTTTGCCGAGACTCCTGAATTGCAAATCCTGCAGTGGCAGCTGCAGCTCCTCCTGAACAAACACAAACTCTCTGTTTGCCATCGACAAAACTTCATCACCATAAGCCAGTTCCACAGGAGATAAAATCGCTAACGGCTGGGGATTTTTATAATCACGGTCATCAAACCCGCTAAAGGTAGCTCTCTTTATCGCTGCTCCTTTGGTACTCAATTCCAACTCGTACATAAACCAGCTCTTTGGGTCGATTGAGCCGAGCTTAACGGTCTCAGCTGAACCTCCGTAGGCCTCGAAAGTCGTAACAGCAGACATTTGCTGATGGCTTTCGCCTGTCCTCCGTAAGGAGTCCCCAGGACTGAGCGAACCTGTCCCGAGCATGGTCGAGGGAGGCGAAGGGCTGTCAGCAGGAGATTCTTCGGCCTGTGGATTTTCGTCAGCCGTTGTTTGCTGCAAAAGCATACACGGTTGCCCTCCGGGATAACACGCTTCGAAAAGGCCGGACTCTACTACAAGCCCCCCACAAAAAATAACAAAACCAACAACAATCAAAGCAAAAATGATTCTCATAATTGGATATCGAATTATAGTATTTGTCCCGGTTTTCATTTTTTAATAATCATTAATCAATAATAAATTCTTCACCTTCCATCCCGCAGGCGCTCGGCGTGGAAATCATCCAGCTCATCGATTGCTTTTATCTTTTTCATAGTAGTTCCAAAATCGTACTGAAGCCGGACAAAGTGAACTTCGTTCTCATCCACATACACATAGCTTGCCCGGTTGTCTTTATCTCTCGGCTGTCCTACAGAGCCAGCATTGATAATTGCTTTCTCGCCCCCGATAATCGGATAGACATTACCCAGCTCGTCCGGCGTATAGAAATCCGGCTCATCGAGAAATACGCCGGGCATATGTGTATGGCCGACAAAGCATATATGTTTGACCCGCTCGAAAAGCATCCGAACTTTCACAGGATTGTTGTAAACATCATCAGGAAAGATATATTCATTAATCGGCTTTCTCGGCGAAGCATGAACAAAATCCATTATCGCTGGAGTTATCCCCAGCCGGCTTTCGATTGTCCGACGCATCGGCAGCGAGCCTAAAAAGCTCCAGCGCCTGTCACAGCTCGGCTTATCTCCCTCCGCTTCCAGAACCTCACGTGTCCAAAAACTTGCCTGCTCCGCTGCGTAGTTGAAATTTGTCGGCTCATAAAAGACCGCAAAATCATGATTACCCAGAATGCACCACCTGGTTTTCTCTATAACCAAATCGAGGCACTCCCTTGGATTTGGACCGTAACCGACCACATCGCCAAGACAATAAATTACCTCTACGCCCCTTTTTTTAAGGTCAGCCAGAACTGCTGTTAAGGCCTCCAGATTAGAATGTATATCGCTTAGAACCGCAAACATACGCCTTCTCAAATTAATACGCCTATGGCGTATAAACAAAAACAAGCCCTATATCATGTTAAAACAAGCTTTATAGCAAAATTGCTGCAAAAAAGCCAGAATATTTATCAGCTTTTGCAGAAAACATATTTGTGACTGTCGAGCTTAACCAAAAAAGACAATTGGCTTTAGCCGGTGATATGGATATAATATCCCACACGCAATATAAAAAATACAATATAAGAGACACAAAAATGATGGATATGACTCTTCTTGAAACTCGTGAGCTGGTAAAAAAGTATTCCGGCAGAGCGGTCGTCAACAAAATATCTATTGCTATCGGTCAGCGCAATATAGTCGGACTTCTGGGTAGAAACGGTGCCGGCAAAACCACCACCTTTAGAATGATTATGGGCATGGTTGTCCCTAACAGCGGCTCAGTCATCTTTGAAGGCCGCGATATTACAAAGCTGCCGATGTACAAAAGGGCACGTCTCGGCCTCGGATATCTTTCACAGGAGCCAAGCATCTTTCAGCGCCTAAGCGTCCGCGATAACCTGCGCGCTATTTTGGAAACAATGTCGTACACCACCACCGAGCGCAACCGCAAAACAGACATGCTCATTGAACACTTTGCGCTCAGCGAGGTCGCCGATAGTCAGGGACGATTCCTCTCCGGCGGCGAGCGAAGAAAACTTGAAATCGCTCGTGCTATGATAACAAATCCGTCATTGGTTCTTCTGGATGAGCCGTTTAGTGGAGTTGACCCTATCGCCGTTGAGGATTTACAGCACGAAATCCGCCAGCTCGTCACCTCCGGCGTCAGCATTCTCATTACCGACCACAACGTCGAAAGGACGCTTGAAGTGGCTGATTACGTTTACATCATCGACCACGGCAAAGTGCTCGGAGCCGGCACGCCAGCGGAAATCGTCCGCAACGAGACCGTTAGAAAACACTACCTCGGAAACATCTTCATCGGAACCGAATTCGACAACAAATAAAAATATATTTAAATATTTAGCCCAACGCTTATCCGCTATACTTTTAGCGGGCTTGTCCGCCGTCTTTTTGGCGGATTTCACGTGGGGTTCGTTGACAAGATGACAAAAGCGCCACGAAATCGAACAATAGTCCTGTCAGATAATGAAAGGAAAAACTACCACCATAATATATTAAAAATACACAGCTCTATTCCGCTAAAAGAAGTATTAAATAAAGTCATTAACCAGGATATTATCGAAGTAGTGGATTATCTGCCCTTAAAATTTGTGGACCTTCTTTTTATTGACCCGCCATATAACCTGACAAAAACTTTTAATACTCGTTCCTTCAAGCACCTTTCCACAGAACAATATATGAATTGGATGGAATCCTGGCTGATAAAATTGACCGGCTTGCTGAAACCAACGGCATCAATATACATTTGTGGTGATTGGCGCTCTTCCTCGGCAATCCATTTACTCTGTGAAAAATACTTCATAGTCAAAAATAGAATGACATTTGAAAGAGAAAAAGGGCGGGGAGCCAAAAAGGACTGGAAAAATAACTCTGAGGATATATGGTTTTGCACAGTGTCCAAAGATTTCACTTTCAACGCTGAGGCGGTAAAATTAAAAAGAAGAGTCCTCGCCCCTTATAGAGAAAACGACAGGCCTAAAGACTGGAACGAAGACGAAAACGGCAAATTCAGATTAACCTACCCTTCAAATATATGGACGGATATCACGATTCCTTTCTGGTCAATGCCTGAAAATACGCCTCATCCCACTCAAAAGCCGGAGAAGTTGCTTGCAAAAATTATACTCGCAAGCTCAAATGAGAAGGATGTTGTTCTTGACCCTTTCGCCGGCGCTGGAACTACAGGGGTCGTCGCAAAGAAGCTCAAAAGAAATTTTGTTATGGTGGAAATAGATGAAGAATTCTGTATATACGCCGAGAAAAGACTGCAACTGGCAGAAACTAACTCAGCTATTCAGGGATATTATGACGGTGTTTTCTGGGAAAGAAACACGTTAAAATCTGGAGCCAAATATGTTTGATATTTTAAAGTGTAGAATCACGCATTACCCTGCTACGGTCTTAGCTGAGCGTGCTCAGCCGGTTGAAAAAATCGACGATAGTATCCGTCAGCTGGTAGAGAAAATGACAGATATTATGATGAAAAGAAAAGGCATCGGCCTGGCAGCACCACAGGCAGGTGTGTCGCTTCGGCTGTTTATAATATCACTCGATGGAAGCAGAGAAAAATTAAAGGTCTATATAAACCCAACCGTCACCCGGGACGGACCGCTTATAGATTTCGAGGAAGGATGTCTGTCTGCGCCGGGTATTTTCACCAAAATTAAAAGGTACAAAAAATGCAAAGTTACCGCTACCGACCTCGACGGCAATGAGTTTACCGAAGAGGCTGAAGGCCTTTACGCAAGGGCACTTCAGCACGAATACGACCATATCGAGGGAATGACAATTATTAATCGCATGGGCCGGGCAGCTAAAATTGCACACAGAAAACAGATTAAAAAACTGACGGAAGAACACGAGCAATCACATGAGTCTTGATACTTGATACTCCTTTTCGAGCATCCGGCATCGAGCTGCAAGAAACTAAAATGAACATAGTTTACTTAGGCAGTGGTGAATTCGGCCTTGAATGCCTGAATGCTTTGGCACAATCGAACCATAGCCTGGAGTTCATCGTAACCCAGCCACCCCGCCAGGCAGGAAGAGGCAGAAAACCAACGCCCACACTGGTGGCTGACTGGGCAGATACTCAATCGATTGCCTTCATTGAAACAGATAACGTAAATACACCAGAAATGCTTCAGAAAATAGCCGGTTATAAGCCGGATTTGATTGTCGTCGTTGCGTTCGGCCAAAAAATCGGTAATGACCTGATAAATCTGCCACCAAAAGGCTCTATCAATGTTCACGCCTCGTTGCTTCCAAAACTCCGGGGGGCTGCACCGATAAACTGGGCGATAATAAACGGCGAAAAGCAAACCGGTATCAGCATAATCGCGTTGGCTGAGAAAATGGACGCCGGCGACATCCTGGGCATAGTCGCTACAGATATAAAACCTGATGAAACAGCCGGCCAGCTTCACGACCGGCTCGCAAAATTAGCGGCACCATTGCTATTGGAAACGCTTGATAAAATAGCAAATGGTACTGCAATTTATACTCAACAAGACCATTCAAAAGCAACGCTGGCACCCAAGCTAAAAAAATCAGATGGCATTCTGGATTTTGCTGAGCCGGCAGAGCTGCTCCAAAAAAAGATATGTGGTCTTTGCCCCTGGCCGGGTACTTCAGCAACGTACATATCTAAAAAAACCAGCAAATCAATACGAGTTACAATAGCCATGACAGAAGTAGTCAGGGTCCCAAATCCTGCCGGCTTATCGGCAGGAACACTCGACGAAAACCTTAACGTAATCTGCGGCCAAGATGCTCTTAAAATTACAAAAATCAAACCAGCCGGCTCTGCCCTTATGGACTTCAAGGCCTTTATCAACGGCCAGCACGCCCAGCCCGGCGATAAATTTGCCCAGATAGAAAACGAAAATGCCCAGTGAAAAACCAACCTCCGCACGCGCCATCGCTGCCGATGTCTTAAATCAGCTCGACCCAAAGCACGATTATGCCTCTGAACTTTTAAATAAACTGCTGCACAAAACCAGCGAGAGTCAACGGGCCACTGACCTTGTCTTTGGAACTATAAGGAATCAGGCCGCAATAAATATTGTGATAGCTAAATCCACCGATTGCCCCATCGACAGGATTCCGGCTAAAGTTCTTAATATCATCCGCATTGGAGCATATGAGCTTATCTACTCACCTGCAACACCGGATTATTCAATCGTCAACGAAGCGGTTGAAACTGCCAAAGCCATCGTAGGCAAGAAACAGGTCGGCTTTGTAAACGCAGCCCTTCGGCAAATTACAAGGCACATAACTAATCGCCAAACCCAGCTTTCAAAAGTAATTTCGCTAAGAACGCTTCCGCAAACACCCACAACCGGCTGCGAATTTGATACCGATATCCTACCGGACCAAAAAAGCTCACCAGCCGATTATCTAAGTGCTGCTTTTTCACTTCCAAAATGGCTTATCAAAGATTGGCTCGACGAATGTGGCATAGAAGCTACCCGGCAAATCTGCTTTGCATCCAACCGCAGGCCGAGCATCTACATCAGGCCAAACACTCTGAAAATAACAGCGCAAAAATTAGCCGAAAAGCTGCACACAGCAAATATCAATGCCGAAGTTGTCCCTGACATTGAAATGATAAAAATCAAAAGCCCGAAAGAGATAATGCAGCTCCACGGCTTTGCAGAAGGCGAATTTTCCGTTCAGGATATATCAGCTGCCCAAGTGGTAAAGCTCTTAAAGCCGCAACCGGATTGGAAAATCCTCGACCTCTGCGCAGCACCAGGCACAAAAACAACCCAGTTAGCTGAAGCAACCGAAGATAAGGCACAGATATTCGCTACCGATATTGACCCTCAGCGATTGGAAAAAGTCAAAGAAAATATAATCCGCCTCGGCACAAAAAGTATCAAGATGGTTGAATACGAGCAGCTTTGCCAAAAATCGAAATCTTCAATCGATGGGTTCGATTGCATTCTGCTGGATGTGCCTTGTTCAAATACCGGCGTACTTGCAAAGCGCGTCGAGGCCCGCTACAGAATAACACCAAAGGCGATAAAAGACCTTGCTAAGACACAAGCCAACCTGCTAAAAACCGCGGCTTCGATGATAAAACCGAACGGCCGAATTGTCTACAGCACCTGCAGTATCCAAAAGCAGGAAAATAGCCGGCTTATAAAAGATTTTCTGCAGACAAAAACCGGTTTTGAGCTCGAATCTGAACAACTCATCCTGCCGACAGCCGACGCTGTGGCAGACCACGACGGCAGCTACATAGCAATGATTGTGGGAAAGTAAAAACTAAATCAAATCCACAACTTTTCCACAAAACGAATTTTCAATGTGCAAAACCTGTTAATAATAAAATTTTTTTGTGCGTAAAATCAATGCTGTCAATATGCTCGATTATGTGGAAAAGAAACCCTCCAAATTTATCTTGATATACTGTTGCTGATGTTTGATACTTTACATTTGAAGTATATCAGAAGAGCACTATCAATCTTTGAGAAACAGGAGATGTATCAATGCAGGGTATAATCACGGATGATAAGCCCCGCTCAGCAGAAACCCAGATAAGTGCTATTAACGAAGCTCTCGCCAAGAAGATAGGGCCACAAAAGTTTCGTATCTGGTTCAGCAACTCAACGAGGTTCACCCTTACCGAAGGTTATCTAAAGGTTGGTGTGCCAAACCTTTTCATTGCAAGCTGGATTGAAAACCACTTTGCAAACGATATCAGCCAGGCAGTCCACGAAGTTACCGGAGCTGCTCAAAAGATTGCTTTCACCATCGACCCCGAGCTTTCCGGCAACCAGAGGCGAACACAACTGGATTCTCAGGCACGACATGCTTCCAAATTCGATAGTCGAAAATCGAAAGCCGAAAAAGCCGGGCCAGCGGGAAAAAAACTTAGGCTTAATCTGGATACATTCATTATCGGTCACTCAAATGAGCTTGCCTATAACGCTGCAAAAGCGATTGTAAATGAGCAAAAAAGCCCTTTCAACCCGCTATTCATTCACGGCGGATACGGCGTTGGAAAAACACACCTGCTGCAGGGCATTTGCAATGCAGTTTCCAAAAACCGACCTCAAACGAAGTGGCTGTATCTGTCGGCCGAGGATTTCGTTAACCAGTTTGTCTTGGCCTTGAAAATAAGAAAGCTTGAGCACTTCCGACAAAAAATGCGGCAAACCGACTTGTTAGCCATCGACGACATCCACTTTTTGGCAAGCAAGCCGTCAACGCAGGAAGAATTCCTGCACACCTTTAATACCATCAACCTGGCAGGCAAACAGGTTGTGCTGGCCTCCGACGCACACCCAAAGATGATAGGACAATTATCTGAAAAACTGGTTAACCGATTCATCTCAGGGATGGTCGTCAAAATCAGCAGCCCTGATTTCCAGACCCGCTGTGAAATCTGCCGACAATATGCTGCCACTACAATGGGAGCAAACTTCGGCGCAGTCGACAAAAAGCCGGCTCAAAGGCAAATCCCCGAAAATGTAATAAGATATGTTGCCGAAAATCTACGCTCCAACGTACGGGAGTTGGAAGGGGCAATGACGAAATTAGTTGCCTATTCAGCCCTGCAAAATGAAAAAATCCATCTGTCTATGGCCCAGGAGGTTCTTGCTGAGCACCTCGCCAGGACGGACCCGATTGTGCACATTTCAGATATCGAATCAGCTGTTGCTGCATATTTTGGCTTAACACCGGCCAATATACATTCATCCAGGAAGAATAGAACTATAGCCCTCGCCCGGCATTTCAGCATGTATCTGACCAGAAAGCACACCAAGATGTCGTCCTCGGAGGTAGGCAGATTTATGGGCAATAAAAATCACGCCACCGTGTTACTAGCCTGTAGAAAGGTCGAAGGCCTGCTGGCAAGAAATGCGGAGCTTCACTGGCTCTCGCCGGTCGGCAACAAAATCGCAAAGGCAAAAACCATCCTCGCCGACCTCGAAGCAAGTATCTAAAGACTCAAGGATTACGAGCAATGACTTCAGTTCTGCATTTCGGTATCGCCTCTAAAAATCTCTGCCCATATCGCTTATTGATGATTCGGCTGTCGAGAATAACCACGATGCCGGTATCGCTCTTGGTGCGGATAAGCCGGCCGAAGCCCTGCTTAAATTTCAGTACCGCCGACGGCAGTTGATAGTCATAAAAAGGATTTCCACTCTGCTGTCTTATCTGTTCGATTCTTCCCGCAATTAATGGCTTATCCGGCACTGCAAAAGGCAGCCGGACAATAATGACATTACTCAGCGCCTCACCCGGCACATCAACTCCCTGCCAAAAGCTATCCGTCCCGAATAAAACTGATGCGTCCTCTTCTTTGAAACGTCCCAAAAGCACAGTCCTGTCAAGTCCCGCCCCTTGCTGCAGAAGCTCAATATTATTTTCTTTCATCCAATCGGACAGTTTATCAGCCATGTCATCAAGCATCTCATAGCTTGTAAAAAGCACAAATGCCCGACCTTTGGTTTTCAGAATATATTTTTTCAAGGCCTCTATCGCAGCTTCAACAAAATCCGGCTCATTTGGGGCCGGCAGGTCCTTTTCGACATAAATCGTAACTTGTTTTTCGTAATCAAAGGGCGAACCCAGCTTGAGCGCTTCAAAATCCTCTAAGCCAATCCTGCCGGCAAAAAACTCAAACCCGCTCTTTTCAGACATCGAATCGCTGCTCAACGTTGCGCTGGTCATAATCACCGAGTTATATCTATCAAACAGACAGCGTTTAACATCCTCTCCGACATTGAGAGCCGCACTTTTTAAGCGAATAGTTGTCTTTCTCCCTGTATCAACCTCGACCCAATAGACATAATCTTTCGCTTTCTGCAGCAAAAAGCGGTCAAGGTCCTCCGCCAGAGCCGCACACCTGTCCACAAAACGCAGAATCTCAAATCTCTCATCAACACCTTTGGTATTCTTTGCGAGCTTGCTCAGTTCTGACCGCAGATTATTAAGATGTCCCGACAGGTTGTCTTCGACAAAATTCACATAACATCTGCCGTTGGTTTCGTCTTTATTGTTTTCATACCAACTCTTGACTTTCCTGAAGAAACTGCCTGACTCTTTAGTTATCCTGCCGATTAAATCCATTGCCTTATCCGCCTCAGTGAAAGCCAAAAGTCCTTTATGCGTCCTTGGATTGTAAAGGCCATTAAGCAGGAATGTAACTCTGTGGTTACTTATATCGATTCCGAAATGCTCTTCCGCCACATGCTCGATATTCTGTGCCTCATCGATAATCACATAGCGATAATCCGGCAGCACCGATGCCCCCTGTTCTTTGAGCACAAGGTCGCTGAATAATAGCGCATGGTTGGTCACAATAATATCGGCGGTATCCAGTTGTCGCCGTGCCCGCCAATAAAAGCAGTCGCGAAAGTGCACGCACTTTCTGCCTCGGCAGTTGCCGTGCTCACTGCTGACCGCATCCCATACCGCCGTACTCGGAACAAAACCAAGCCCGCTCAGAGAGCCGTCCGCCGTATGATTGGCCCAGTCATTTATCGCCACAAGCTGCGAAGCTGCCTTATCAAATAATAAGCCCTGCCTTTGCAGGGCAAATTTCAGCCGGCGCCTGCATAAGTAATTACCTCTTCCCTTTGCCAGAGCCGCCGTGAACTGGTAAGGCAAACAACGTGACAGAAATGGTACGTCTTTATTAGTTAGCTGCTCTTGCAGCGTAATGGTAAAGGTGCTGATTAGGACTTTGTCTGCCCCGTTAGAAATCTTTCCCCTCCCAACTTTCTTATTATTAAGATTGGTCTTGCCCGTTCCGAAATTTCTAATGGGGCCTTTTGCTTTGCTGACAAGTTCAATTGCAGGGACAAGATATGCGAAGCTTTTGCCGACGCCTGTTCCCGCTTCGACAATCAGGTGCCGGGCATTTAAGAACCCCTGCTGAACCGCACAGGCCATCTGCAACTGCTGGGGCCTATCCTCAAAACTCGCTAAGGTTCGCGATAAAAAACCCCCCGCCCCGAATACTTCCTGAAGAGCTGCCTCCATGCAGGGTCCTCCTAAACTCCCTCTACGGGCGGACCTGTTCGTTTTCGATTACCTCTCTCAATGCATCAATAGCCGGCGAATCAGGCATTTTTGTGTGAACTGTACCGATTGTTTCTTTGGCCTTGTCGAGTTCACCTACCTGATAATAAACATAGCCAAGCAAAAATTTCAGACTCGTTTCGTCGCTCCTTTTATACCACTGCTCAATTTCAGCTATTCGGCCGTCAAGCTGTTCCTCATCATCCGTACCCAATATGGCCAAAAGGTCGACCTTGGTTTTTGCGTACTCAGGAGAAATCTCAATCGCTCTGGAAAGATACAGGGCGCTACTCATATATTCACCGGCGCCGAATAACGCATGGCTCCTGCCAGCGTATGCAAGCGGCTCGGCCGGCTTGTAAATTGATGCCAGAGCATAAGCGCTTGCAGCTCGATAGTGCCTGCCCTGTTGTTGATATACCTTTGCGGCCTTCATATACTCGTTGTACTTATCTTCCGAAAAAGCGGCCACGCTCTTGCCGCCCAAAATGCGCTTGGCTTCTGCTGATACACTAGCGGGGGTACGTGCACTCGTTTGTCCACTTTCTGCCGCCAAACGCTCAATATTTTTTCTAAACGCCTGCAGCTCAACATTATGACCGGAATATCGACCATCAAGCCGTTCCGGTACCTTTTCGGCACCAACAGTTTCCCTGCTTTCTAAAATGCTTTTTACAGATGGGGTCTCTCCAGCCCTTAATCGCTCAAGAGCTTCCTGTAAATTATCTATCTGCTTCTTCACCCGCGTATAAGTATCAAACAAATTTTGTTGTTCTCCACCTTTGCCAGCCGTTACCCCTTTACCCCCGATAGACGCATCTATGCTCCGTCTGAGTGACTCGACCGAGGACATTCGGCTGAGCTCGGTCGAAGTCCTTGCTGAAACCTTACCGCTCGTCACGGCGGAACGCGCCGTAGCCGGCAAGTTTTCAGACTTTACCTTGGCTTTGGCAAGCATTTGTTCACGCAGCTGTTCAAGCATCCGTTCATGCCCAATCCGCTTAACGGCCATGTCCTCATCTGGCACAGGTTCTTCTGCGTAAGGTTGCCTGACAAGCTCAAACTCGTCGGGGCGCTCGTCACGGCTGAGTGTGCCGTACAAATCCTGTTGAATTCCCTCCTTGCCAATCGGTTTCACCCTCAAATCAGTTGCTCTTCGGATTCTCCGCTCGGTTCTCTGCTTTACCGCTCCAGCCGTTGATACACCACCTCTGGCAAACTCGGACCCTGGCTTGACGAGTCCGCCAACTTCAGCCGAAATTAATCTATCCATCTCTTGCATGCTCAGCGACATTGGCCCCGACCTTATGTCAGAAGCAGTGCCGGCTAATACCTGTCTGCTTGGCTGATTTGTCCGAACAAACTCAGTCCCAGCACCACCACTGATGCTTTTAATTGCTGATGCGCTTCTCGGCGTGAAAACACCTGACTGACCAGGCCTGGTAAATGTTACCGTCTGACTCGGATTGTAATATGGCATGATTCGACTGTATGCACCAGATCTGCTCACAAAACCCTCACTTCTGGCAGAATACCTCATAAAAGAATTAAGTGTATCCGCCGATGGAACTGACGCCTGAAAACTCGTGGTTGACTGATAGGGCACATTGCCACGGAAGTGAGCGCCGCCGCGAACATTACCTTCAATCAACCTGTTACCACTACCGGTATCGTACCGATGGGGACTTCGAAACAGGCCCTGTTGAGTCTGACTGACCGGCTGAGAAGTCGAGCCAATGGGGCCCATGACGTATGGACTTTGCGACCACGTCGTTGCCGATAAGAGAACAATAATTATTAATATCGCCAGCAGCGTTCGGATTCCCATCCCGCAAGGCCCATTCTTATAATCACAAATAAACCGACGATTGCTCATAATTAAAAACCTCCTGCCCCTATGTTTTTCCCAATCAAAATCTTTAACCAAATATTTCCTCGTCAATGTCCGTCCAGCCGCACCGTGGACTCACACTATTTTATACCCCTTACTATATAAGGAAGTTCATTACCAAATGACCAAACATCCTGCATCAAAACAGCAGAAACTAACTCCGTTCTGGTGCGGCACCTAATAGCAAAGAGGAAAAACTACTCCTCAAAGGGGCCTGTCTTATATTTCGGCTTTTCTGCCCAGCCCAGTTTAGCTGCTAATGTGTCCCAGCGGGTTCGCAGAGGATTATTTACAACTAAAAAATCGCTGCTTTCCCTCTCAACCCTAACAATATCATCGCCTGAGAGCTCCAAAGAATCCTGTCCATCTACCGATAAAATCGTCACTTCATCAATCCGAACCCTCGAAACCCCCACCTTGCTGTTTGCCTCGATAACGATGGGGCGAAAGCTGAGCGAATGAGGGCAAATCGGCGTAATAACCATCGCCTCCATTGACCTGTCAAGAATAGGCCCGCTCGCAGATAAATTATAGGCCGTTGAGCCCGTTGGAGTGGATATTATCAGACCGTCGCCCACAAAATCGGCCACCGTCTGGTTATTCACCACTACTTTTAGCTCTATTGTCCTGTGCAAAGGCCCGGCAGTAATATAGACATCATTGATTGCTACTGAGCTTAATTTCGCCTGGCTTTGATTTGAGCCGCTGAAAACTTTACAGTTCAACATCATCCGTCTTTCAATAGGCGCTTTACCTGATACTATATCATTAAAGTACTTTTCAAGCTCGCTAACGTTGAATTCTGCCAGGAAACCGAGCTTCCCGAGGTTAACTCCTATAACAGGGACCTTGCTCTGCCTCAAATTTCTACCTGCTGAAATTATGCTGCCATCACCGCCGAAAACAACAGCAAAATTGCATTTTTTTAGCTCTGCCACGGGTAGAATTTCGGGTTTACAGTCCTCGACATTGCAGCTTGCTACTATCTCGGCTTTGCCTTTGGCAAAATCCCCGAATTCCTTGATGGCCTCAACAACATGCTCCTTTTTCAGGTCGCCAAAAATTACCAATCTGGGCAGTTTCGTATCTCGCATCTCGCAAATTATCCATAATCATTTATCAATACTTGTCCTACGTTATCCCCAGGATGCTTTACGGCAGGAGTCTCAAGGACTAAGCAAAGTTGAAGGAATCATTTCTTTTACCGTCTTTGCTATTTTATCGGCACTTATGCCGGCCTGCATAAGCTGAGTTTCGCGGGAATCCTGTCCGATTAATCTTCTCGGCGCACCCAGCACACGGATGGTTGACAATTGCTTGCCGTCCATTTTTTCTGCAGCTAACTCAAGCACTGCTGAGCCGAACCCGCAGCTGACATTGTGGTCCTCTACCGTGATTATGCCTTTGCCCATCTTCAGAATCTTCTTATCAATCGGAGCGGCAAACCGAGCATTAATCACATCAACTGCAATGCCTTCTTTATCTAACAGACCAGCTGCCTTCAATGCCTCTGTCAAGACGCTTCCATAACTAATAATTGCAATAAGTGAACCCTTTGTCTTTTTAACAAATATGCTTTTACCAAGTTTAAACGGCTTGGCACAAGCAACTCTGACAAACCTCTTCGGTGGAATAAGGTCTTTCGGATACCGGATAGCGACCGGCGAATCGGCGCCCAAAGCAAATTCCAGGGCTAGTTTCATTTCAACTTCGTTCGCAGGGGCCGTCAGCACCATATTTGGCAGCATCCGCATATAACCAATATCCATCAGGCCGTGATGTGTCGGCCCATCTGAGCCAACGACCCCGGCTCTGTCAATACAGAAGACAACCGGCAAGCTCTGCAAAGCTACTTCCTGAGATATCTGGTCAAAGCTTCGCTGCAGGAAGGTGGAGTAGATACAGACCACGGGTTTTAAGCCGCTGCGGGCCAGCCCCGCTGCAATATCCACCGCTGCTCCTTCGGCAATACCCACGTCGTAGAACCTGTCACTAAACCTTTTGCGAAAATCCACCAGCCCGGTGCCGTCGCACATCGCCGAAGTTATGGCTACAATCCTGTCGTCTTTTTCAGCCAGCTTTGTCAGGTGCTCGCCAAACACACTTGTAAAGCTGCGCCTGCTTACGTCCTCTAACCGCTCAATACTATCTCCATTCACTTTAAATGGACCAGTTGAATGAAATTTGCTGGGACGAGAATCGGCTGGACTAAAACCCTTACCCTTGCTTGTATAAACGTGCAAAATCGCCGGATGCTCCAATTGTCCCAGTGCCTTGAACAACTGTACAAGCGACTCCACATTGTGGCCATCTACCGGACCAAAGTAAGGGATATTCAAGCTCTCGAACATCTGACTGGCCGGCAGTGCCATTCGAAGACTCTTTTTAATCCTCTCAATCGCCTCTTCGACACTTTTGCCGATTAACGGCATGTGCTCCAAAATATTTCTTGTGGTCTTGCGCAGGTCCTCGTAGGTCTGGCTCAGCCGAACACGGGAGAAATACTTCGCCACAGCCCCAACGGTCGCATCTATCGCCATCGAGTTGTCATTGAGCACTATAAGCAATTGTCCCTTTACCAGGCCAAGATTATTCAGTGCCTCGAAGCTGACACCGTTTACAATACTGGCATCTCCGACTAAGGCGACTATCTTATCTTTCTTTTTTTGCCTGAGCTGACCTATCGCCATTCCAATTGCCGTTGCTATCGAAGTCCCTGCATGGCCGACAATAAACTGGTCGTACTCACTTTCATCAAAGTTCGGAAAGCCGCTTATACCACCTGCCTGGCGAAGCTGGGCGAACTTATCTTTTCTGCCGGTAATAATTTTATGCGTGTAACATTGATGGCCAACATCCCACAGCAGCTTATCTCGCTTGAAATCGAAGGCATAGTGTAGTGCCAGCGTCAGCTCCACAGCGCCAAGATTGCTGGCCAGATGTCCGCCGGTCTTGCTGACCGAATCAAGGATAAACTGACGTATCTCACCCGCCAGCCCGCCGAGCTGCTCAACCGGCAGCTTCCTCAAGTCCGCCGGACTGTTTATCTGTTCTAATAATCCACCCATAGCTTCAACCAAATACGCGGATAGTCAGGAGAAAACATTTTAGTTCTTTTACCACAACAGCTTACTGTAAAAAAAGGCGTTTGTAAAGACTTTTCAGTACAACACAAACATTCCTCCTGGACATAAAAATTTGCAATTGAAGAGCTATTTAAGGTATCATTATGAGCACCAGGCATATATATCATAGCTATTAAGCTAAATTCAGGTTTGATGAAAGAATAAATATCCAATGATTGGATGAAGGATAATGCACCTATTGATTAAAGCAGGCGAGAAAATGGATACCAAAAAAAGAAGGCTGCTACGTTTTGCGTACTTTATCTCTTTGGTAGTGATTTCTCTTGTTGTTATTGGTTTTTTCCTTAAGTTCTTAGGTCGCCCCATACCAATTAACAAGAATAACCTCCCTTACGAATTTTTAGTTGTAGGAAGAGCTTCATCAGATGATTTATTTGCTCTTCTGACTTTATATGAGTATAGCAAAGGTGTTCAAGATCAATGTACACGAGCTGGCAAAAATGAAGATGAGATAAAAAGAAACCGTGATAATCTTCTTTGGTCAAATGGGAAAATAATATGGTCTGAGGAAATGCAAAAATATGAGTACTATATTAGAAAGACTGATTTGACGAGCATCGTAGAAAGCCTGAAGAAAAGGTTTGCGAGAGGTTCCGATACGGATATTGGGATTAGTATACTAAACGACGATAGCAGCATTAAGAAGCAAACGATATGTTTGACATATGCACCTGAATCTATACATCATTTTGTATATCAGGTCGAGAATAGGAAAGTTAAACCGTTACGATATGGAGATTTTACCAAACAGGATGCAATGTTGGCAGTTTTGGCCGGTTCTCTTGTATTTGCGGCTGGTTTTGCATTGTTTAAGAAAATAAAACACAAGTAAACAGACGTATACAACGTATTGGACTGCTATTTCAATCCTGCGAATGGCGGGAGGCGAGTAAATTTGCCAATCCCTATATGTTCACCGGCAGAAGATTTGACATCGAGGCCGGCCTGTCCCTGCGAAAGCAGGGATGGTCTCTGGTCTTCTTCGGCGATAATATCCTAACCTGTCGAGCGACTAAGCTCAATAGCCTACTCCGCCCCCGCAGCTTCGCTTTCGCGAAGCAAAACGGCGGGGGCTACGAAGGCCGGAACCATGATAACCCTGCACAGAGTGCAGAAGGTCAGGTGGATTAACTTTGTCCTGAGGAAAATTTAGGTGTGTCGAAGAAATTGAGACGCTTTTGAGTATCCAGCTACTTCTGCTGTTCGGAGCTTTGCCCTGACGAGAGTGTTTCTTTGAGAGATTTTAATTTTGTCACGCAATCATCGATTCCTTGTTGATATGCCTGCTGCAGCACAGGAAGCGGGTGCCTTGGTCCGCCCAATACAATTGGAAGAGTATCAAGTGTCAATATTGAATGTTTACGGTATTCTACAGAGCCGAACCCGAAAATACCAGATAGCGTCTCATTAACCTTGTCTTCCAGCGATTTGGTCTTAGCATCAAACCTTCCTATTACGGTCTTCACATCAAAATCTTCTAAGTCTTTAATTCGCTGGTCTAATACCCTAACGGCCTTTGTCAAATCATCCGCTTGTGGAGGTTCGGATTCAGGTTGTTCCTTTTGGGACATTCTTTCCATCGTTTTTTTCTACTAACTATTGGCTTAGCCGTATAGCAACTTTCCCTTTGCCGCGGAAATTAAATACCTACAAACAGTCCCGCCCTAACATTATATAAAACGGACAAACCGCTGATTAAAACAAGATATTTCCTCCCTTGGGTGACAACCATATGACACAGAAGGCAAAAATTTTTCGAGATTTAACCACAGAACCACTCCCCGCCAGCTTTCCCCAAAGCAATCAGCCGAAGTATAAGTAAAAAGGCCATAAGTACATTGCTTATGGCCTGTCGGTTAATATTCCAAATATATTCCTGTATTACAGACTTTTTTTACGCTAATAAAACGGCGGAGGCGACCGGCTATGAATTGGTAGATGAGGTTTCTTATAAAAACCTTCCTGCTTTACCAATTGACGCTTAATACAAAATACCAGCTTTATCCAAATCCTACCAGTAGTCTCTTCGACGACACCCTGCTCCAAGCCAATAGGAGCTAAAATCCTTTCAACCATAGCCTAAACCCCCAATCTATCTACATATTTTATCGACTTAAACTCAATTTTTTTATTAACTAAATCATTACCTTAACCGAACCATCTCCAAAATTAAAATAAATCCGCCTATAGCGAAGAAATCTGATATGCCTGCCAAAAAAGCAGTTTATACCGCATTTATCCTGAGAAATAATTGCCTGATTGTTCTCTAAATCGTGGTTTTTAATACTGATATGCCGCTTTTTCTAAGGAGACGCCCCAGACTCACCGATTTGGTCATATTGCCTGATGCAACAAAAAACGCAGGCAAAATAAAATCCCTATGTAGAGACCTGCCTGACGGCAGTCAAGATTTGTTTTATTTACTTGGTTCTTTCGAGCAAAGCGGCGGCAAGTCTTCTTAGGGTATCAGCTTTGGAGCCGAAGGACTCCAACGCCGCTATCGACTCATCAGCGAGCTTTTTGGCTAACTGCTTTGATTTCTCGACTCCTACCATCGCGGGATAGGTTGCCTTTCCAGCCTTGGCATCTTTGCCGGCGGTCTTGCCCAATTGCTCACTCGAAGCACAAACATCAAGAATATCATCAGCTATCTGAAAACCAAGGCCGAGCTTTAGGCCATATTCGCACAAATTGTTATATTGATTCTCATTCGCACCGCCGCAGATAGCCCCCATCACAGCTGCGCATCTGAACAATTTAGCTGTCTTATTCGTGTGGATATACTTCACTTGGTCTTGTACATTCGAGTTCTGTTTTCCAATCGCCGCTCGTAAATCGTCAACCATAAATTTCATATCAGCCAGCTGTCCTGCAATCATGCCGCCGGGCCCTGCTGCCTCAGCCAGCTCACCAATCAGCTTTACGGCGATGGCCGGCTTATCAATCTCCTTGGCCAGAATCTCAAACGCAAGGGTCAATAGCGCATCGCCGGCCAGAATAGCCGTCGCCTCATTGAATGCCTTATGGCACGTCGGCCGACCACGGCGAAGGTCATCATTATCCATCGCCGGCAAATCATCATGCACGAGCGAATATGTATGCACCATCTCTATCGCCGCCGCCGCTATCTCGGAGTTACGATTTATCCCCGCCTTCGGCGGACTGACAAGCTCACGGCTCCACAGCACCAGCGCCGACCGAATCCGTTTGCCGGGCCCTTCGAGTGTGTAACGAAGGACCTCTTTTAGCTCGCTATCTATCGGCTGAGATGCCAAAAGCTGCCGCAGCACAGTATTTACTAACTGTGCCTTCTGATGTAGTTGGGCGTTGAAGTTCATTGACTATTTATTATTGACAATTTACTATTGAAAATTGGAAAAGACACTACAAGTGATTTAATGATAAATAGAAAATAGCAAATAGTAAATAGAAAATGATTCTAATTCTTGGCGTTACCGCATCCGGCAAAGGCCGATTGGCCTTCGATTTAGCCGAAAGTCTTGATGCTGAAATAATCAGCATTGACTCAATGAAGGTCTATAAACGAATGGACATTGGCACCGCCAAACCGCCAGAACAAGCACGCCGGCGCATCAAATATCATCTAATCGACATAGTTGAGCCAAGCGAATCGTTCAGTGTAGCTGCCTTTCTGAAATTAGCCAACGAAGCACTCAAGCAGATAAAAAACAAAAATAAACCCATCATCGCGGTCGGCGGAACAGCCTTGTATATCAAAGCACTGCTCTATGGCCTTTTCGAAGGCCCCGGAACCAATGAGCAAATACGTGCCGAGTTGAAAGCACAAGCCCAAGCCCAAGCCGAAGGCCTGGACTATCTGTATCAGCAATTGACGGAGGTGGACCCGAAAGCCGCCGAACGCATCAACCCAAACGATGCAAAACGCATTATCCGCGCTCTGGAGGTTTATAAAATCACAGGCAGAGGCATCTCCAGCTTTCAGAGGCAGTGGGCGCAGGACAGAAAACAGAAAAAAGATGACTGGTCAATCATAGGTCTGCGAAGAGAAAAATCTGAGGAAAGCAAAAGAATCAACGCAAGGGCAAAAAGGATGTTCGAGCAGGGCCTGGTCGATGAGGTCAAATCTTTATTAGCTGAAGAAAGGCCGTTAAGCCCACAGGCCAGAAGTGCAATTGGTTACGCCGAGATAATTGAACATCTTAACACCAGGTACACCCTGGAAGATGCGATTGAGCTTATAAAGAAAAACACTCGCCGATTCGCCAAGAGTCAGCGGACCTGGTTCAAGACCTTCCCAAACATCCACTGGCTCGATATTGAACCCGATGAGCCACACGAAAAAACCCTCAACCGCGCAAAAACATTAATTAGTATGGAATGAGTCAGTGCTTGATAACAGCACTGCTCAGACGGTTTGCAGTTGGCGCTGGGCGCGCAGGATAGAGGCGGCATCGCCCAAAACAAGCTGCTTTATCAAGCTGGATGGAACCAAAGTAATCCCCATATTAAAGATTTTCTCCTCCACCATTGAAGCGATAGCCCTTGCGGTTTGTCTGGAAAGGCCGTTTTTGGTTACCAAATCATCGACTATTCTGGATTTGTCCCACCGACATTTGCCATCCAACCGCTCAGGTTCACAGAGCAGCTCAATATCCGCCAACTCCCGGACATCTATAAAAGCAACTTCGACCCGGCTGCGCTTGAGCTTGCGCTCGAAATGATGCTCGCTTAGCGCGATAGCGGCATCCTCGAACTTGGTAGCCGTCAGGACCACCTTAATCATAGAGAGTATCTCGCTGCTCGTTACACTCGGCGGGACGCCAGCCTGTCTCGGCCTGGCCGAAATAGGATAAACCTGGGCTTCCAGAGCTACGGCAAGGCCTGCGCCCTGACGAGTATGACAATCTTGTCTGTGATAGAGAAAATATGTCACCACCGCGGCAAGCTGCTCTGCAACTTCAATATCCGGCTCACCCATCTGTGCCAGAACGTTACTGATAGTCCCTATGACCTTTGTGTGCAGGTATTCTTCGGTACTGCCATCTGCTTTAATGACTTTAAGCTGAATTTTCACCCCCGCCACATTTGCCTCCCTGCAAAACTTGTCTGACGATAGTCAAGATTCAACAACCACACCTACCCTTCAATTTCCTCTTAATATCCTTTATTCATCAAAAAGTGTCGGCTGACCGATTGGCTCGACCTTGCTGATAGCATTGCTGACTTCTTCAATCAACTCTCCTGCATCGGTAAAGTCACGATAGACGCTCGCAAAACGAATATATGCGACCTTGTCAATTGCGCGAAGGTGTTTCATTATGCTTTCGCCGATAAATGCAGATGTCACCTCCTTGTCAAAGTTACGAAATACACTTTCTGCAACGCTGTCGGCTATGTGCTGAATCTGCTCCGCCGAAACAGGTCTTTTGTAACAGGCCTTCTGCACGCCGGCAATGACTTTTTCTCTGTCGTAAGGAATGCGGGATTTGTCTTTCTTAACTACGTAAAGCTTAATGCTCTCACCCACCCTCTCATACGTAGTAAAACGCCTTTTGCATTTCAGACACTGACGCCGACGCCTGATTATCCTGCCGGCATCACTCGAACGTGAATCAATGACCCTATCC
>CAZOQJ010000012.1:0-30697 GCA_964581905.1 uncultured Pirellulales bacterium | reverse complement strand
AAATAAACAGACCCATCTTGGAAGGCGACATTGTTGCAAATCTAATCTGGGACAGGAGCAAAATAAATATATTTGCGATTGCCGGTGACTTCGACCTCGACAACGACGGCGTTATTGATTTTGATGCCGTCGAAAAAATAACAGTACTTATTGAAAAATGGGGCGGTAAAGTTGCTGATGACGTTTCTATTGACACGGACTTCCTTGTTCTCGGCAGGGCACCAATAGTTTTTAGAGAGCCGGCTCGTGAAGAAATCGAAACAGACCCTACCGCAATGCAAAGATACAATGCTTTGTTGCGAAGACTCGATAAATACAAAGAGGTCCAAAGCAGGGCAGAGGCCTTGTGGATACCTATATTTAATTACGAAAGATTTCTCTATTTTATCGGCTATAAAGGAACCGGGGTCTTTTAATCCGACTCGCCGGACAAATCTGATATCCGTTCAGCAGGTTCGACACCAATCGAGGCCACAAAAACTTCACCCGTATATTGAGCTGCGCCCGGAAATGTAAAACCCTTCTTGACCGCAACGAAAGTTACAGTCCAGCTTGCCTTAATAGCTGCTCCGAGCGGCTGACCACTATCGCAATCCAGGCCGGAGGGAATATCAATTGCTAAAACAGGGCGATTCTGTGCATTTATGCTTTCTATTAATTGCTTGTATTCATCGCTGAGCCGGCCGCTCAAACCCGTACCAAAAAGGCCGTCAACGAGCATATCAGCACCGGCGGCAAAGGTTCTAACCCTGTCGGGAATATCGCCCTCATCCAAACTCATTTGCTCGATTGGCTGGCCTATACGTTCCAAAATATCCAAGTTAATTTTTGCATCGCCTTTGACTTTATCACGGTCGCCAACAATAACCACGGAAACTTTGAATCCACCGTTTAATAAGTGTCTGGCAGTAACATATCCATCGCCGCCGTTATTACCCGTTCCGCAGAATATACAAACCTTTGGTTTGGTAATATTGCCTAATTTTTCTTTAATCAGTTCGGCACAGCTTCGGCCGGCGTTTTCCATCAATACCACGCCGTGTATTCCAAGCGTATCAATCGCCCAGCGGTCAACCGCCCGCACCTCATCACGGCTCATCACAACACATTTTTTATTCGGCTCATATTTTTCCATAATGACCTATTTTACATCAGGCCCCATTAGAATAAACGACATTCTAAGCGATGGGGCAATTTTACCCGCCATAGGTGGGTAAAATTGGGTTTGATTTGGTTTGTTTTGGGTTTGTTTTGGCTTTGAATTGGGTTTGTTTTTATTTTCATAGTTCATAGCTTTTTGTTCATAGTTCATTGTATTAAAAGAATTTACGTTCATTTTTCCGTTTTGAAAATTGGCTTTGGGATTTTTGGGCCAAAAATGGGGGTTCGTTTTCATAACTCCTTGTATTACGAGAGTATACGTTTGCCCGATTTTGGGGAAAATTGGGTTTGTTTTGCATATTTTGGTCAAAACAATTGACCAAAGAGTTAATGGTGAATAGTGAATAGTATTTAGTGAATGGTGATTCATAGTTCGTGGATAGTGAATAGTATTTAGTGAATAGTTCATGGTTTCCGCCTTCGTTAAAACTATGGCGAGACAAGCATTGTTCATGACTTGCGGGGCTCCGCGAACGTGTGCTACCTGAGCACAATCGGAATTATACCGCTATCCTTCTGCATTTTCAATAGAAAAATGGCACTATTTTTAAAAAAATGCAGAAGGAAGAAGTTAAAAGTTCAAAGTGTAAAGTGCAAAGTTGCGGTATCGCTGCGCGATGGATTTTCTAATTCCAAGCCCTGAAATCATTTAAAGAGCTGTAAGCTTTCTACTCCAGTATCCCAGCTGGGCTGGCCGGTTTTTCAAGCAAAAATGGAGGTTTTTATAAAAAATTTTGCCACGAAAAGACATAAAGAAATTAACCACAGATTAACACAGATTTACGCGGATTTTGATTTGAAAATAATTGCGGTTTTGGGTATTATATAGTAAATGAGGAAAACAGCTTTAGAGGAAATAGCTCCATTTATGATTTACTATTGTTGGTTTTGATTGTCGGAATTTGGGAGTAAAATTAGGTGAGCAACAGCGGAGAGGAAGCATCGCGGAGTTAGGGTTTGGTGTTTGATATTATGTGGTTTGAGGAGTTGGTTTTTTTGAATTTCAGATAAGGGGAAAAAGATGCATGACACAAATCCAAATCCAAAGAAAAGAATGCCACCTTTGATAGTTCTTGGTCTTACGGGACCTGTTGGAAGTGGTTGCACAACAGTCGGTAGAATTTTTTCAACGAGCAAGAGTTTCAACAAGGTACTTAAACGTTTGAGGTGGGTCAATATTATGCGAAAGGGTGTGTTCAATATTAACTGGACTGGTCTGAATAAAGAAATTGATGAACAATATGGTAGGCTTGCTGAAATTAAAAACATATTAAAACAATACGCTGAGTTGAAAAACAAGACGGACCTTAGTGCGCTAAAGAAGTTAGAGGAAGATGCTAGTGAAAAGCTCCGCACAGATTTTAGAAGCAAAATAGAGGAAGGTTTTACTTTCGTGGAACAGTTAAAAGTATTAGAAAAAAAGGTCAGAAAAGCATTAACTAAATGTCTTGAAACTAGGGGGGGGATAAAAGCCCTTGAAAAGTTAAAATCATACCACAGTGGAAAAAAACACTTCTTTTGTACACTTTCGGTTTCGGATTTAATAGTCTTTCGCGCTTTAATGGAGATTGAAAAGGGAACCTTCAGTTTGGCACATATCAAAGAAATAGACAAGAAAAGAAATTATGAAGAGTTTGTTGATATTGCAAAAAAACATATGAATAAAGAAAAGCAAAAAGAAATTCTAAAACAATCAGGTCACGAAGGATATAAACATTACTACAGCCGTTTGTATGAATATGAGGGTAGGAAAGAGCTCAATAATATAGGGAGGCATTTTTATAACATTTATAAGATAACTAAAGCCATAAAAAACGAATTTAATAAAAAATGCCCGTATAAATATTCAGAAGTTATGCAGGACTTTGGAGATAATATTAGGCAATCTGATGACCCATTCGGGCGTAAAAGTCATCCGATACAGGATAGTTCATATCGATTAGCAAAAGGCATAGCACAGTTGATATATCTGTTGTATACAACGAAACAAGCTGCTTTTTTCGTTGTAGATTGCCTTCGTAATCCTTATGAGGTTGAATATCTTAAGAGAGAATTTGCAAATTTTTATCTTTTAAGCTTATATGCTGAAAAAGAAACTAGAAAACTAAGAATTATTGATGCAGCGAAGTGGAAACTGGATAGGGAATTGACAGAAGATGAAAAAAACGAGGTCATAAAAAGCTTCGAAAAAGCCGACGAGAGAGACTCTGGGAAAGGTATTAAGGGTGAGGAAGTACTATATAAGCAAAATGTAACAAAATGCGTTCAAATATCTGATATAGCAATAAGTAATGAAAAGAAATGGATAATTCCAACATTAGAAAATTTTGAGGAGGCTGAGAACATACTTTTGGATTTCTGTAGAAAACCTTTGAGGATAATGTGTTTAATCTTGAGTCCCGGTTGTATAAAGCCAAGTAGTGATGAAATGTTTATGAATATGGCTTATACAATGGCTGTTAAATCAAACTGCATCAGCCGGCAGGTAGGAGCAGTAATAGTAGGTCCGAAAGGCTATGTAGTAGGTGCTGGTTGGAATGATGTTGGTGAACATAAGATAAGTTGCGGTTTAAGAGCTATTAGGGATTTAGAGGTTGATGAATTTAAGCCATTGGTTGAGGCAATTAAAACAAAGGACGAGAAAAGCACAACAGATGTCATAAGAAGACTCCTCGAAATCTACAAAGACCCTATTTATGAGGTACCAGAACAGTTTTGCTTTTGCTTTAAAGATGAGATGGTAAAGAGAGATGTCGCCCTAAGGTTAGTAACAGCATGGCACAAAAAGGTAGAGGATCTGGTTGAACAATTAAAATCAGAAAAAAAAGAAGAATTGAGTGATGAAACATTTGAGACGTTAAGAGAAGCGAAAACTGGCGGGGGACAAGTAATAAAAGAGTTGGTTGAAGAAGGGGATTTGCATCAACTAGAATATTGCTTAGCTTTACATGCTGAAGAAAATGCAATAATACAGAGTTCTAAAATTGGAGGTATGGGACTAAAGGGTGGGACTATTTACTCAACAGCTCAACCTTGCCCACTTTGTGCGAAGAAAATTCAACAAATAGGATTAAGCAAAGTTGTATACACAGAAGCATATCCTAAAAGTCTTTCAGAAATTTATATGAAGGGCGTTGATTTAGAGCAGTTTGAAGGTGTAAAACCACGCGCTTATATAAAGCTATTTATGCCTCATCATGATCGAAAAGAATGGCAGGAATTAGAAAGTCAAAAAGTAGTTCCTATGATTTGATTTATTATCAGTATACCTACGGCAGTTGGCTAAAAAAACACTTTGGCTTTTTCTAGTTTGTAGATAGGTAAAGCTATGGAATACGATAATTTTATAAGAGAGTGGTTTAAAAGATCAGAAAGAAAAAAAGTGACCGTAGATGATGCAGATAGGTTTATTTCTCTTTGGATTGCATTCAATGCTTGGCTCAAAAAAGAGTATAGAGAGACCACCAATGACAGCGTAATGATAAGAAGGGCTAAAGGAAATAACGGATTAAAAGAAAAATTTAGAACATTGTCTGACAGTGATGAGGATTTTAAAACAAATCTAAAAAAACTGATAGGATATGAAGTTATTGACATGCGTGACTCTGAAAATAAGAAAATACTAAAGAGATGTACCGGTAATTACGAAAGTTTTTTAGATACAATTTATCAAATCAGATGCAATTTATTTCATGGTAGCAAACATTTTGAGAAAAATAAAAAAGATATAGAGTTAGTTACGCTGGCCTTAAGGCTATTGCATCCTTTGTTTAAAAAACTTATTGAGAATCAAGGCATAATTTGAAAAGTATATTCACGACACCCACTTCGTCTGGGCAATAACATGAAGATAAGGAAACCCCCGAAGCAAGCTTCGGGGCTAAATATGACCCTCCGACGCCAAGGCTATGGAGGGCAGGCAGACGACATGTTTTTCCTTTTACTTTTTGGTTTTTATCATATTCTATAGGGCTATGAACATATTACTGACAAATGATGATGGTATTTTTGCGCCGGGGCTGGCAGCTATTTATAAAGAGCTGGTCAAAATGGGCGATGTGGCGGTAGTTGCACCAGCAGACAGCCGTTCCGGCACCAGCCACAGTATTACATTTCACCGGCCAATAGTCTGCAATAAGGTGGATATTAACGGCCAATTCACGGGTTTTAGCGTGCAAGGCTCGCCTGCAGATTGTGTTAAATTAGCGGTAATGCAGTTGTATAAAGGCCCGTTCGATTTGTTAGTGGCCGGTATAAACAACGGGTCAAATGCAGGAATAAACGTCTATTACTCCGGCACGGTCGCCGCAGCAATGGAAGGGGCACTTTTGAAAATACCGGCTGTTGCTATGAGTCTTGCAGCCGAAGAGCAAATGGATTTTGAAAAAGCGGCAAAATACTGCATGAAAATCCTGAAAAAGCTTATGCCCATAGAGATAGGTTCGACCCCTTCGACAAGCTTCCCTCGACGGAGCTCGGGACAGGCAGGGCAGGCAAGCTCACTATGTAGCGGCGATGTGCTCAATATCAATATACCACATCTATCGAAAGGCGAGCCGAAAGGTGTAAGGGTAGTTCCCCAATCAAACAAGGGATTTGATGAATACTATATCCCCCAAACAAATGAGCAGGGCCAGACCGTATTTCAGTTAGCCGCGAAACCCAACCATACTGATGAGGAACCTACAGATACAATATCATTAGTAGAAGGATTTATAACGATAACGGTGCTGGCTCCTGATATGACTAATCATCACAAAACAAGCGAACTCCAGCAGATAAAATGGTAAGAGGGCAGAGGCGCAAAGGCACAGAGGAACAAAGGCACAAAGAATATATCAAACCATTTTTTTAAACCACGGATTACACAGATTACACTAATTAATCCTGCGAATAAGGTAACCGCTGCATAGATTCCAGGGCACCGAACTTGTCATTGGCAAACTCAAATAAACCTTCGAGGCCGGTCAGGGTGAAGATATTTCTGACCTGTGCAGGAATGCTGCATAATACAAGCTGACGTCCCAAGCCGCTTTGCAACTGCCTCAATATCATCAAACTGCAGACGCTTGTAGAAGTCAGAATTTTTACTTTGGAAAAATCAACCACCACATCATGACCGGGGTTGTTACTGGCTATTTCGTTGATACTTTCAAGCTCATGACTGGTATGTGGCTGTTTAGGCAAAGTAACGAAAAGAACATCTTCTGATAAATTTTGAATTCCCATTTTCCTCCACCCTATTTATGACAACATTGTGTTCGTTGACTTCGAATATATTATCGGAATTGTTTAGAAACAACACTTTAATAAAGTATACAATATAAGCTGTAAAATCCAAATAAGAGCGGCTCAAAAAATACCAAAAGAACCCCCAATTGATAACCGGCTGAGATGCACAGTGCGCTCAAGCTATAAACTCACTCCTGCAAGCCAATAATCAGCAAGTAGAGAAAAATCCAACAAGTTCACACTGCCATCATTGTTCAGGTCAGGGTCACCGACAATCTCAGAATCCAGCCAATACTCAGTAAAAAATGACATATCATACAAATCAACATCACGGTCATCATCAAAATCACCAGGTGTTGTCTGATAGTAGCTTATCATAACGTCCTCAGCGGGCTTGTTCATTGGCGTCCAGTAAGGGTCATCTTCTCCACCACCATCAGGATGAGTCTCCCAATTCCACCAGAATACTCCCATCCACCAGCTTCGCTCTCTGCATACACTTAAAAGGGCCTCGTAACAATCTACCTGCTCCTGAAAGTCCATCGGGTGAGTTGCAGGGTCCGTGTACCAGGGTGTGCAATTGGTACCATCAACACTTTGATAGCCAACCTCAGTAAATACTATTTTCATGCCGGGCCAATTGGAATTGAGCCAGGTCTCAATGGAATTGGCACGGTTTTGCCAGGCAGATTTCAGCTCATTTAACGTAGGATTGTTTTTGCCGGTCAGTGCATAATATGCGTCGATTCCTATGTAATCAAGCTCATCCCACCAACTAACATTATTCTCGTTGCCATGATTGGCGGCGTAGGTCATAGGCCCTGTGTAATGGGTTCGTGCATTTTGAATAACAGTCTCCCATGAAGAAGACCAGGAAACAGTATCCATAAGTTCGCAGCCAACGCAGAATGATTCAACTTTGTTTTCTTCAGCTATCTGAGCCCAGAATATAATGAAATCCTGATACGAAGAAAACCAGTCAAGAGATGGATTGATATTGCCTCTCCAAACTCCATCACGACAGTCTACCATCGGCTTGAGCATCACTTTCATCCCCAGTTCATGGCAGGTGTTAATCGCATGAACCACAGACTCAACAGTAGCCGAATAGAGTGTATAGTCAGGCTCTATGGTCGTGGAATTGACATTATCCTGAAACCACCACACACAGATAGCGAGCCAGTTGCAGCCATCGGCCCTTGCCTTTGCCAGAGAGTTGTCGGAATCCTCGGATAGCATGGCATAGGGACTCCATGCAGTATAGCTGACACCTTTGAACTCAATAGCCTGGACAATGGGCACACAGACATTGACAACGGCGAAAACCGTCAGCAAGTAGATGATTGAATGCACCTTCCTTTTCATATACCCCTCTACTCGATGGATTGATATGAAGTTTGTACTATGAATTCAAAAATATGCTCTACATACAAATAACAGTATATCAAAATGCACTTGATTAGTCAAGAAAACCGTATGTTGCTTGCGGGCATTGCTGTTTGTCGAGGTAATTTTAACAGAAATGAGTTGTAAAAACGCAGGCAGACACTTATAAATAACAGATTATAGAGCTTTTGTCCCCGTAGCTCAATTGGATAGAGCGTTGGCCTCCGGAGCCAAAGGTTGTGCGTTCGAGTCGCACCGGGGATAATTCGTGAATTGTGGTTCGTGTATCGTGAATCGTGTCATGTGAATCATATATAAATAATAGGACATAGATAGCAACCAACAGTCAGGGATTCCAGGGATGGTAATACTCGTAGGGATTGATGAGGCTGGTTTCGGGCCGATTCTGGGGCCGTTAGTAGTATCGTCGAGCACCTTTTCGCTTCCGCATCATCTCCTGACCCTGGATTCGACAGGCTCACCACAGGCAGATTTGTGGCAGGTCTTGAAAAAAAGTGCGGCCAACAAACGAAAGCATCTTGCGGGTCGGCTGCTTATCGCCGACAGCAAAAAAGCCCATAGCAAATCGCTCGGCATCAAACACCTTCAACGAACCGTCCTGACGTGCCTTAAATGCCTCGGCAAAGAGCCATCTACTCTAACCGAACTTCTGACGCTTCTGTGCCCAGATTATCTCGAACAGTTAAGTGAGTATCCCTGGTATAAAAAAGTTGATAGTCAGATACTCTCTGCCGACAAGGCTGACATATCGCTCGTTTCGCAAGTTCTGTCCGATGACCTGTCTTCAAACGGCATTGAATTGCTGGAGCTAAAAAGCCGCTGTCTGGACGTCGCCTACTATAATAAAATGGTTACAGCCGTAAAAAATAAAGCCAACGTGCTTTTTACAGCTACGTCACAACTCATAAAGAACGCCTTCGATAATTTAGAAGGTGATGATTTGCAGATTATGATTGACCGGCAGGGCGGCCGAGTTCGCTACCGGAAAATGCTTCAGCTGATGTTTCCTGATATGAAATTGAAGATTCTCCGCGAGAGCCAGCAGAACAGCAGCTATGAATTGCAGGCCAACAGCAAACTCATGCGTTTGCACTTTATTGTCCGCGCAGATGACCGATATTTACCGGTGTCGCTGGCATCGATGGTCAGCAAGTACCTGCGGGAGCTTTTGGTTTACAATATAAACCGCTACTTTGCCGGCTTCGGCGCCGATTTGAAACCCACCGCAGGATACTGGAAGGACGGCTTGCGTTTTATCCAGGAGGTAAAGACAAATCTTCCTCACGTCAAATATGATGATAACCAGCTAATCCGCTGCCGATGACGTTTTTAAGCCACAGATTTCACAGATTGCAGAGGTTTATTTTTTTTAGCCACTTTTTCAAACGGATAGCTGATTGCCGCAACATATAAGGCAACCGCACAGCTTATTATGCTCGTTGCTAAAAACCAAGTTTTCGACCCTGTATAATTGGCAGACAGCATAACGAGTGGAGTGCCTGCTGCGACAAGAACTATCAGGATAAATGCCAGAACCGTTGCTACAACTGAACGAAACTTGGGTGCCATCCACATCCCACCAACTATAAAGCCAATAGGAAACAAAATGGCACTCAAAAGGTCCCAGAGCCAACTGCTTGCAGTTTCACTTGCAATTTCAATCTCGATGCCAAAGATTGATATGGTGTTCCAAAGATATGCTAACAAATGTGCTAACAGTTGGCTTACCATTACGCCAACTATCGCAGTCGGAAGAACCAATAGCCAACGGAGAATTGATTTCGTTTTCATCTCTTCTTCTCCTCAAAAAATTCTTAATGGTTTTCGCTTGTTAGGTGCTTTAGCTCCCTCCAAAGCTGGGATACATTATACACTTTTTGACGCTAAAATGCAAGAACTTTTCGTGCAGGTGGTTGTCTTAAGGTGCAAGGGTGTACTCGATAATACCTAAATGAGAAAAATTTTTACAAAAATTGAAAATTGCGCTACTTTTTTGGGTGTTTCGGCCTAATCATTATGGGTAGTAATGCTACTCTAACTATAAATTTTATTTTTTGGGAGATAACATATGAAGCTAACAAAAGACGAAATCGAAACAATCGAAAAAGCGGCTGACTCGCTAGAAAAGTGGGCGGACAACCAATCTTACAATCCTCCATCCGCAACGAAAGTCGAACTTACACCGAGTTGGTACTACAAGAAAGTGATAATGCTGCTACTCGGAAAAACTAACATAGGGTCTAAAGTGGAGAAAAACTTTGCTGAGCTTGACAAACTACATGAAGAATACGGAAGTTGGCGCTCCAAATCTATTACTGGGGATAACGAGGAGGAGTTTACGATACTAGTCGACAGTTTTAAGGGCGCTCTTTATGACCTCACCGACACACTTCGGCAAATCGCTCAGAGCGCCAGAGAAGATTTAGTGTCCGAAACGTCAGCAGAAACACAGCAAAATGCTACTCCTGCTAACCATCTGAATGAATTTCCAGATATAAATCTGCTTATCAGAACCCTACACGAGGACAGAGTAAAGCTGCATAATCTAACACTTGGATTTTCGTGTGTTAATGATATGGACAAACTTTTTATGGTTTTGATAAGGATTGACGAAACTTTACCACTACTAGGCAGAAAAATAGGGATGGATACTAAACCTGAATTTGTCCGCCGAAGTTATGATGAGGCTAAAACTTTAACGAGAGAGGCTTTAATGCTTGTTAGCGGGAAGATATTTGAGAGGGACAATTCAGGGGATACAAATCCCATCCCGCCATCTTTGAGATTTTCGAAGGGTGACTTGACAGGTGATAAATTAGAAAAGTATCATACAGAGCATTCTAAATTTTTTGGTTGTCTTGCTAATCAATGCAATGCTTTAGGATTTTTATTAAATGCACTTTCAAAGACCGAAAAGCCGACAGAAGCCAGCGGCGACAAAGACAAAGCGACACGAGAGTCATCAGAACCAAGGCAGGATACTACTCCTGCTAAACGCCGGTGGATATGGCCCTATGTCAAAACAATACCACGTTGGATTTACTATATTTTGGGTGCTTTGGCAGCACTGCTGACAATTCTTCATTTATTAGGATTGTTATAAAATCTTGATTAGAGTGCTTCGCTCAGGATGACGTGCCCAATCACAACTGCTTCAACTGTTCGGTGAGAAGATTAATGTGTCTGGTCTCTTCCGTGATAATCCTATCGATAGCATCTCCACTGTCAGGGTCGCGGGTGAAATCCTTCAAGCCCTGATAGAAGATGATGGTCTCGTCCGACCTGCTGACGGCATCTTTTAATATCTCCTTTTTACTTTCTCTGCCGGTTAGCCTATTGACAGAGCCAGAGCCAGGCTTGGGGGTAAACCATGTAAGACCGGCCATTACCTGAGGATTTGACAATACATAATCATCACGGTCGAAGTGCCCGAACTCGCCGGTCTTCTCAGAATATCTTTTTCTCATCCTCGCCCAGAGCTTTTCATGCTTTGCCCTCCAATTGGCAAGTTTATAAAGCATATCACGGCACCCCGGGTCATTGAACAATTCAACCGACTTGAGGTAATACATAGCAGCTTTATGCTCAATCCCCTCTGCTATTCGCAAAATCTCAAAGACATTAAATTTAGTCTCGAGAGCCATCGCCTTGCCCTATTAAAAGTTCCGCTGCCTTTTCCTTAAGAAAAACCAAAGTTATATCTATATATATTATATCGAAAAAAATCTATGGTTTCAATGAAAAAACAAGATAAATTTTGACAGCAGCAGCCCCCAATATCCAAAACCCCCCAAAATTCTTTATTAACAGACCCTTAGGACACCGGCGGCCCGGAGCTTCGAATGCTTGATGGCCAATAAAACATTGTTGGCCTGTGCCAGCGGAAATTCCTCGATGGTCGGGACGAGGGGGATAAGGGAAAGTAGTTGTTGAGAATCGGCCTAACAGTGCTATCATATAAAAAACAACAATAACCGAAAAGAAAGGATATAAAGATGAAACGAAAGATAACGGCTATTACCATTTTGCTGCTGACAAGCATGATGCTCTTTGTTGGCGCCTGTCAGCAGGAGCGTACATGTGAATCGAGCATAGTCAAACAACATGCGGCTGTCACGCCTGCACAACAAACTGCTAAGTGGGCCGTGCAATGGTGGGCAAAGCGCCATGATATGGTCAACAGACGGCTGAAAAAGGGAAAAGTCGATATGCTTTTTATCGGTGATTCCATAACTCACGGCTGGGAAAATAGGGGCAGAAAAATCTGGAACGAATATTATGCAAAGCGCAATGCAGTAAATATGGGCTTCGGCGGCGACCGGACAGAACACGTGCTTTGGCGGCTGGACAATTCGAACCTGAAAAAAATCTCTCCAAAACTTGCGGTCGTTATGATAGGCACAAATAATTCCGACGGTGATGCGTACACAGCCGAAGAGATAGCCGATGGAATCATCGCCATCTGTGAGCGGCTGCGCTGCAAACTGCCTAAAACCAGGATACTTCTGCTGGCGATATTCCCGCGTAACCATGAACCATCGGCGCAGCGAGAAAAGAACGCAAAAGCCAGTCTATTGGCATCGCAAATCGCCGACGGCAAAATGATACATTACCTTGATATCAATAGCGGCTTTCTGTCAAAAGATGGGATGTTGAGCAGAGATATTATGCCGGACTTCCTGCATCCAAATAAGGCAGGATATAAGATATGGGCTGAGGCCATAGAACCAAAAGTAGCTGAACTAATGGGGGAGAAACAATAGATTTCCGATTTTCGATTGGTGATTTTCGATTCTGCCGGACGGAGCGGCGGACAAGTGTCGATTTGTGATTTCTTCGGACGGATGGCAATCGGAGCAGGGCTGAATATTTTTGAATTTTTGTGTTGACCTGCGGCTGTAAATAACGTAGAGTGACAGTTTTATTATTGAAGGAATAAATTAAATGGCAAAACAGAAGAGCCATAAAGGAATAGCCAAAAGATTTAAGATTACGGCAACCGGCAAGATTAAGCGCAGACGGGCCGGTGGCGGCCATCTTATGAGCGGCAAAAGCGCCAAGCGACAAAGGCGAGTAAGCGGCTCAGCAGTAATAACGGGAAAGAGGGCTCAGGCCATCAGGACACGAATTTCAAAAAACAAATAGTCAATAGAAAATGGCTATGCCATAAATAATCAATCAAATGAGCTTGCTTCTCGGCTTCGATCCAGCTGCCGCCAGCAAGCGTAAAAGAATAAAATTTTTCAAAGGAAAGCGGGTCAGTAAAAATGCCAAGAGTTAGAAAAGGTGCTGCAAGGCACCAAGCAAAGAAACGAGTCCTCAAAGCAGTCAAAGGTTATCGAGCATCGAGAGGCCATCTCTACCGTGCGGCAAAAGAAGCTATCGTCCGTGCAGGTGTTTATGCCCGTGTCGACCGCAAACGACGAAAACGAGATTTCCGTGGTCTTTGGATTATACGCCTTAGCGCAGCCTGCCGACAGCGAGGTATAAGATACAGCCAATTTATCAACGGCTGTAAAAAAGCAAACATCGGCCTGAATAGAAAGATTCTAAGTGAAATCGCTATAGCCGACCCTGCTGGTTTTGATGCCATCGCAGAAAAAGTCAAAGCCGCTTTGTAATGAGTTCATAGTTCATAGTTCGTTGTTCATAGTTCAATGCTTGAGCAATTTGAAAAAATCGGTAAAGACGCTCTTGCGGACCTGGAGAAAGTTGCCGACCTGAAGCAGCTGGAAGAATTCCGCATAAAATACCTGGTCCGAAAAGGACAGGTTACGCAGATGCTCAGCCAGGTAGGCAAGCTCCCGCCGGAGCAAAAACCGAAAGGGGGGCAAATTGCGAACAAAATTAAAAAAGAAGTTACCGAGGCGTTTGAGCAGCGAAAGAACAGCTTGCTGCAGTCGCAGGAAAAAACCGGCGAGCTGGTAGATGTTACTCTGCCGGGCAAACCCGTCCACATCGGTAAAATGCACATCATCACGCAAACCTTAAATGAGCTGTTGGAGATATTCGGCAGAATGGGGTTCGGCGTTGCCTACGGTCCGGAAGTCGAGGACGAATGGCATAATTTCGTTGCGCTGAATATCGGCCCGGAACACCCGGCAAGAGAACCATCGGATAATTTCTATATCGAAGATAATATCCTGCTGCGAAGCCAGACATCGACAATACAGATTCGCGTTATGGAAAAACAAAAGCCGCCTATCCGGGTCGTCGCACCGGGGCGGGTCTATCGGCCGGACACCGTCGATGCGACGCATATGTTTATGTTCTATCAGCTCGAAGCGCTCGTTGTCGATGAAGATGTAAGTATGGTGGATATGAAGACGACGATTGAGCAGTTTATTCACGCCTTTTTTGGCCCAGAGACGAAGTGGCGATTTCGGCCGAGCTTTTTTCCGTTTACCGAGCCGAGCGCCGAGGTTGATTTGCTGCTGAAAGACAAAAGCGGCAAAGAAAGCTGGACAGAGATGGGCGGCTGTGGGATGGTTGACCCGAATGTCTTCGACGCCGTTGGGATAGACAGCGAAAAATATACCGGCTGGGCGTTCGGCTTCGGCATAGAACGGCTGGCTATGCGAAAATACGACATTACAGATATCCGACTGTTCTTCGAGAACGATTTGCGTTTCCTCGACCAATTCTGATTGTCCGCGGAGGACAGAAAATAGCATAAGTGGTGACATTTCGCTGCATGACTTAACTGATGTTTAAAAAGCCCTCTTTTCCGCCTCAATAATCAATAGTAAATAATCAATAATCATTTATTGCATCATTGCGAGGCCGTAAAGTTTACCCTGAGCGAAATCGAATGGGAAGCAATCTCCAAATATACTTCGCCCCTTAATTTAGGGGAAATTGCATAAAAAAAGCCGCCCGCTTTCACTCGCGGGCGGCCTCAACTTTCTGAATCCAACTTTCGCCATCCTCATTTTTAAACTCGACTTTGTCTCTGTATATTTTGACTACCTCTACATCGCACATGAATTTTCCTTCGTGTACGATGTGTATTTTATCTTTTTCGTATACAGTTTTATAGTCGACGATAGCAGCTCGTTTATCCTTACTATAGACAATAGCGCTTACTCGTCCATTCCTAGCTGTTGTCGTAGTATAAAAGACAGAATCGGAAAAATATATATCATGTATCTTTTTCTCTACGTTGAAGTTGCCGAGCAAAGCCATTTGGAGGATCCCCATCAATACTAGCACGATTATCGAGGCAAAGTTACGATTTTCATATTGCGGCGATTTTTCCTCTTGTTCGGGCATTTTTATTATATGCTCTTTAACAATATATCAAAGGCGTGACAGTGTTTAGAGGTGTCAGAACTTTGTTTTCATCACACCCTTCCAACACCACTCCGCCTCCTTATACAAAAACGATACATTTTACCTATTCTATCTATATTAACATTTATATTCATCATGTAAAGAAAAAAAATCTAAAAATACCAGAAAAACTTATTTAGAGTTGGAAAAAGGCCGGAGAATTATACTTGGATGTCACATATATTTACTATATGCCATACTTTCCACCAAAATAGGCGGTTTTTTACTGTTTTTGCATGAAATATGGTGCTATATAAGTCAGTCAGAAATCTTGATTCCTGACTAAAAAAAACGAATATTGCAGAAAGTTTCGGAAAAGAAGAAATTGCCAGATTTTCTGGCTGTTATCAAAGGCGGCATTCTCGATTTTTGGCCTTTTTAATGGTCTATGTACACTTTTTACACTTGCTATTTGATTTATTTTGTACGTCTTTATTGAGTGGATATTGTATGCTCGACATGCTGGAGGCCACTGGTTCAAGTTTTAGCGTATATGCTGATCACAATATTCCTGAAACCTCCACAAAAAATGTAAAAAATTACTCAATGAAATAATCCTTTTCGGTTCTTAGCACACTACATTCATCCACTTTCACAACTCTAAGCCGCCTAATCCCTTGGCCGGCTTCAAAATCAGCTAAGTATAGATGTGGGACCTGTGCATGCACCAATCGCCAGATTGTCTCCTCGCTTTCCTTGTTCAAAACAACCTGAGGTAGATTTTTCCCCTCCAATTCTATTGTTTTTCGAGCCTTGAAATATCCCGCGGATGCTGGAAGTATAACTAGGCCGAATAATAATATCATCGCCCCGACAAGCAGTAACTTAATACTGCCTTCGAACTTCTCGCCTCTAAGTAAAGGCATTGTCGCCCATACCAAAGCCGATGCCAAGGTAAAATCAAAGACTATCATTGAAATCATGGAAAGAAATGTTGCCAATTCATAGAAACGACTGATATATTTAGACACTAAGACAGCTACAAACATGGGAATGTACGCTATCAGAACAGCAATAATGATCTTCTTAAGAATGCGACGTGTATCTTCCAGAGCTGCCAATGTAATTGCAAGCAAAAATGATAAGGCAAGAAAAAACAAGAAACCCAAAAAATAATTACCAGAGAACCTTAGAACATCTGTTGTGGTAAATTGGGTCGCGACCCAAACAGCCCCCAGCTCATAGAAATACATTTTACAATACGACCACGAAAAGAGATGGACAATAATAGTGAGGCTCAACAACAAACCAATAATAATGGAAACTTGATCTAATGTCTTGTTTCTATCTGCCATGATTTCTCCCTTACTTAATACCAAGATGTTAGTAATACGTAAAAATACATTTGATGACAACTTCAGAATTTTGCCACGCTTTTGGATTTGAATAATAGTAGAACACACTTGTGCAAAATGCAAGAATAAGTTTTTAAATATTACTTCTAACCATTAAGAATTCTTATTATATTAGGTATACTCACTGGCGGCATATTTCTCAGAAACCCAGGGATCGAAGAGTCCTGCGGCCTTAAAGGCCGAGAAGATTCGCAAGCAGAAACAGCGTCGCAAACGCCGAAGCAAAACAAAGCATACCTCACATGGGTAAACCTCCGTGAAATCCCCGCGTCCAGAGAACTAATCGTTCCGTATCGAATTGGCCTTGTATTTCCACTGCAATTAGGCAATCCATCGCGCAGCGATACCACAACTCAGAACCCTGTCCTGAGCGCAGTCGAATGGATCTAACTCAGAAATCAAAACTCTCCGAGTCACGGGTCACGAAATTTTATTTTTGGCCGCTAATGTTGGCCATATAACGAGTTGCGGAAAAATCGGCTTTTTTCTTTTAAAATGCCATTTTCCGCTTGAAAAACAGCCCTTTTCTGGTATAATTATGATTGTGCTCAGGTAGCACACGTTAGTCCCCGGAGGGACAAGTTCGCGGAGCCCCGCACGCCAAATTTAGTCGCATAGTCTTATATGTTAAGGACATATGAATGACTAATGATCAATTACAATTAAACCGTTCACTCATTTACCCGTTTACTCATTTACGCATTGACTCTTTGGTCAATTGTTTTGACCAAAGTATGCAAAACAAACCCAATTTTCCTAAAAATCGAGCTATTATAAGCTCTTGTAAAACAGATGTTTATGAAAATGAACCCCCATTTTTGGCCTAAAAATCCCAAAGCCAATTTTCAAAACGGAAAAATGAACACAAGTCCTTTTAATACAATGAACTATGAACTACGAACAATGAACTATGCCAATAAAAACAAACCCAATTCAAACCCAATACAAACCCAATACAAAGCCAATTTCAAGAGCTGCTCTTTTTGTTTCTCACTTTTTCTCGTAATGGATATAATCTGGAAATGTAGAGCTATTTATGGACGAAAATCGATGATTGAAATAGGAAAAGGCGTTTTTATTAGTGAGGATGACCTTATTTTTAAGGCGTCTCGCAGCAGCGGTCCCGGCGGACAAAATGTTAACAAGGTCAACACCCGAATAACATTGATGTTTGATGTTGCGCATTGTGAGGGTTTTTCCGATGTACAAAAGCAGCGGATACTCAAACGATTAGCAACACGAGCTGATAAGAACGGCGTAATAAGAGTCGCCTCGCAAAAGTTTCGGACCCAGCAGGCAAATCGCCGGGCGGCTGTCGAGCGGTTACAGATATTGTTAAGAGATGCACTAAAGGCCAGGCCGATACGTAAAAAGACAAAGGTGCCGTATTCAGCTAAGCGGCGGCGCCTGGAGGAAAAGAGGCAACGAAGCTTTTTAAAACAACAAAGGACCAAGAGAGACTGGACCAGAGATTTGGGGGATTAGTGAAAACCCCTAAATACTAAAAGTGGATGCGCAGTTGCGCATGTTTCCTGTAGGTGCCTGGGCTGTTGTAGCAGAGAGCTAACCGATGTTAAATTAGTAACTTGTGTTGTTATTTTTTATTGATTCATCCAGGTTGTAGACATCAGGTCCTGTGTGAAGATGAAAGGACCGTATGGGCTTTGACCTGAGGGCGCCAATAACTGTTTCCCTGCAGTAAATTACCCTGTCTTCTGCAGAGAACCAGGCACACTTGAAATTGCAATTTGAGTCACGTATCGGACAAACAATAGGCTCGTCATTTTCGTCTGTTAAGAAACCTTGTCTTGAAATTTTTATAGCTTTGTACTTTTTGGTTATCACCATTACTCCTCCTACAATAAACCCCAATATTTACAGCTATTATTATATCAAATAACAAGGCGAATTAGTAGAGTTTTATCTATTTGTTACGAAGAAAATATACTAAGTTTTTGACTTGATGAATGCAGGAAATCAGAGCTTAGATTTTATGGGACTGCTGCGGTTGATTGGTCATTATCGAAATGAGAAAAAAGTGGCAATAGTCGTTTCATTTTACGTCAGTTCGACGTCAATTGGTTTTTTCGGCGGTGGTGTGATAGAAGAGACTAACTCGCAGCCGAGACGATAAGCTTCTTTCATCGCTGAAGGATGCTTTTTGATTTGGCCGCAATAATCAACCTTGTTAATAAACAAATTTGCTACGTACTGCATATCCAGTACGTCAAAGTAGTATTTCATTGTCAGCCGAACGCTATCAAACATCTTTTTGCTCTTCGAGCCGCCGACAGCTATAACCATCGCCCGCCTGTCGAGCCCGCCACTGGTAATCAAGGACTTGTTCAATACGTATTTATTCGCCCAAAGGCATTGACAGCGGTCGATAAGTGTCTTCGCCTGAGCACAGACCGCCATAAAAAAAATCGGCGTAGCAAAAATCAGCCTGTCCGCTTCGAGCAGCTTCGACATTACCATTTGATAATCATCTTCAATCCTGCACCTGCCCGTCTTGTAACAGGAATTGCACTCAACACAGGGTGAGATGTTCAAGTCGCACAAGCGGATATAGTCAACCTGTGCTCCTGCAGAGGTAGCTCCTGCCAGGGCCTCACGCAAAAGCAGGTTGGTATTGCCCTTAAGCCGTGGGCTTGCAGAAATGCCGAGCACTTTCATATCAGGTTTCTCAATTATTTTTACTTTTATCCTCGATGAACTGAAGATATCCTTGTAATTCGACGACAGCCTTTTCATTGCCAGCGTTTGAAAAGGAAGAAATTGCTTTTTTAATTGCTGCAATCGCATCATCATAGTGTTGCTGTGCTACGAGGACGCTTGCGAGCATAAATTGACTTTCTATTTCAAGCGGATTCATATCTACGGCCTGCTGAAAATATTGAATTGCTTCGCCGAACCGGCCGATTTTCGCCAGGGCATTGCCCAAACCTATGAGTGTCCTGGTTGAGTTGGGTTCCTGGGCCAAATCTTCGCGATAGCTGCGAATCGCCTTATTTATATATTCGGAGGCCTCGTTATTTCTGCCTAAATTTTTCGATGCAAAACCTATATAGTAGTACATATCTGAGATACTATTCTTTGTTTTGGCCCCGGCATTGTATTCGATGGCACTTTTGGCAGCATCGATTACTTCCTGCCACTTACCCTGCCTCGCCAGAATCTGAACCATATAATTGTAGGCAATGATTGATTTTGTTATGTCGGCTTTAATGATTTCTTTATAAACTGCGAGACTTTCATCCAGCCTGCCCTGGTTTCCAAGTTCTCGTATCTGCTCCAGATATTTGTTCAACAGGAAGGTGACGGCACTTTGGCGTACTACCGGCGCCAGCATATTCTCTACCGGCGCATAGTCATCCGTTAATACAATCCCACGGCTTTTTCTGATGTATGTTTCTATTTCTGAATCGTTTAATATCCATAAATTTGAATCTGCGACCGGCTTTTCCCGGGTTAGGTTTTCAAGATTAATTTCTCGCATTGCAGCGATGATTACAAAGTTACCCCGCGGCAATGAACGGAATGCATCTTCAGCAATGACATAAATATGAGAAAATGTTTGCTTGAGAGTTTTGAGGATGGTTCCCAAAAACAACCCGCTGTCATAAGTATCTATCACGTTTATCAAATATAGGCCGTCATCGGTCAGGATTTGAGCGATTTTGTCATTAAATTCCCTAGTTGTCAGCTGGTAGGGTACCGAATAGTCGTTGAAGGCGTCTTCATAGATGAAATCATATCGAGGTATTTGGCCGCCGGTTCGTTTTTGCTCCAGTAACCGGTCAATATAATTGCGGGCATCCATCGTGAATGTGTTAATTGGAGTATTCCTCTCCAGACCAAAAGCCTGGATGGCTGCTTCAGTTACCCTTGGGTCGATTTCGACCACATCGATGCGACTTCCGGGCCAGACTTTCTCAACGTATCGAGGGATAATGTACCCTCCCCCTCCGATTGCTAAAACTGAAATTTTGTTTTTGTCCCGACTCAACAAATGTGTTACTGCAGCATAAACCTGCTCATAGAAGTATTGTAAATCAAGTATGTTGTTCATTATGATTTGGCTATGCGTTAGTTTGTCCAGCATAAGCACGCGCTGGTCCACTGTCTCTGAAGTGCGTTTTATGGTAATATAGGAGTATTGGCTTTCGTCTTTATAAATAACACTGGGGTTGGGTTTTTCTTTCAATGCAAGGGACGAGGCGGTACTCTCTGCCCATCTGACAGGTGCCATTGCCATAGTCATTAAGGCAATGAAGATTGCAGCCCACAGATACAGCACCCAGAGTCTGGCCCAGTAGAGGATGGCCATCAGCAGCAAGACCGTCCCGACAGACCAGATGATAGCAATAGTGCCCATCGCAGCAATCAGATAGAATCCTGCAAGAAATGTTCCAACAATACTTCCTGCGGCGCCGAAGGCATATATGTCCCCTACGGTTCTTCCTGTAGGCAGTTTCTTATCGAGTGCCATTTTAGCAACTACGGGACTTATCGTCCCCAGCAGTGTAGACGGGAGCATGAAAGCCAAAAATACGTGCATAAATACATGCGTTGGCCAATTTAACTTCCACAGCCATATCCACTCGCTCGCAAGATTATTCAAGGCAACGGTTCCTACACATGCTACAGATGAGATTCCCAAGAGCACAGCCAAGGTTTTTCTTGCGTTGAAGCGGTCTGCAATACGGCCTCCCAGATAGTTACCTACAGTAATTCCTGAAAGCACTACGCCTATTACCGATGTCCATGTGTACAGAGACGAGCCCAAATGGCGAGCAATGAGGCGGCCTGCGACAAGCTCCAATACCATAATACAGCCACTTGAGAAAAATACCGTCGCGCTCGGGATGAGAATAGGAAGGAAGCCTTTTGATTTGCTCATATTTGTCCTTTCTTAGCTTATTCTGTATAAAATGAAAGTATAACGAAGCCCTCTGCTGCTAACAAGCAGTTTTTCAGCAGTCAAAACAGGAAGCGAATTGAAAACGAGCGGGGATTGTGGTAGAAGAGGGAAAAAGAATAACTTTACAAATACTGGATGATTTAGATGGCGGTTCAGTTTATTCTTGGTAGAAGTGGGACTGGAAAGACCAGCTATTGCATAAAAGCAATTGTCAATGAATTGCTGCGGCCAGATAACAACCAGAGACTGCTATTTTTAGTGCCGGAGCAGGCCACATACCAGGCGGAGCGTGCGATTCTGGCTGATAAAAAAATATCCGGCTATAATAAACTCCATGTTCTTTCATTTGACCGTCTGCAATTCTGGCTGTTAGGTAAAAATACGGCCCGGCCGGCCATTTCGCGCATCGGCCAACAAATGATAATCCATAGAATATTGCGGGACAGTAAAAGCAAATTAAAAATCTTCGAGTCATCTGCGAGCTGGCCAGGGCTGGCTCAGCAAATGACACAAACCATCTCCGAACTGCACCAGTATGCAAAAACGCCGGAAGATGTCGACCAATTACTGAACGAGCTGCAAAAAGATGAGCGTAATAATTTGGCTATCCTGAAATTTGCTGATATCGGCCTGATTTTTAGAGAATATCTGAAATTTATCGAGGGCAATTTTCTCGACCCCGATGTCCAACTGAACCAGGCCTGCCGGGAAGCAGCAAACTCAGACTTCGTTAAAGGCGCAAAGCTGTGGGTTGACGGCTTTGCCAGTTTTACTACCGGTGAACTTGCAATCCTTATGGAGCTTCTGAAGGCGGCAGCGGAGACGCAGATTGCACTTTGTTTGGAACCGACGGAGATTAATCTGGCCGAACCTGATGCTCAAGACATCGACCCAACCAGCTTATTTAATCCGACACAACGCACATACTCTGAGCTTATTGACAGTATTAAAAAATGCAAACTGCAATTAGTAAAACCAATAATCCTTGATAAGACAGTAAGATTTTCCTGCGGCCGAGAGCTTGCTCATATTGAGCAAAACATATTCAAGGCACTTCACAGGACGCCTTCCGGCGAAAAAGAAAAGATTCCGGCTGAAAATAACATACGCATCATATCAGCACCAAATGCCCGTGCTGAGGCCCAATTTGTTGCGAAGCAGGTATTGCGATTAGTGAGTGAGAAAGGTTATCGATATCGTGACATTGCAGTTATTGCATCGGACATCGACAGTTATGAACACTATATAAGGGCCTATTTTGAAGATTATCGTGTTCCATTTTTTATCGATAAGCGAAAGCCATTGAACCAGCACTCAATCGTGCAGCTTATTTGTTCGGCTTTGCAGGTAATCACCAGCGGCTTTTCGCACAGTGATATCTTTGCTTATCTTAAGACCGGCTTAGTACCGATTCAACGATGCGATATAGATTTGCTGGAGAATTACTGTCTTGCTTATGGAATATCAGGTGATGACTGGCAAGGTGATGACGAATGGCGTTTTGCCGCTGGCGACGAGAAAGATTTCGATGAAAAACAGATAAACCAGATTCGACAAAAGGCCGTCAGTAGCTTACTTAAACTTCGAGACCTGCTTTGCTCGCCGGAGAATACAACAAAGAAAATCAGCGCCGAGGATTTTACACGTGCTATTTTCGCCTTTTTAGATGATTTGCAGATTAGCAAGACACTTGCCAGCCGTATCGATGAGGCGACGGAGCGAAAAGATTATTCTGCGATAGATGAGCATCGTCAATTTTACGATAAGCTTATAAATATATTTGACGAGCTTGTCGAGGTCTTTACGGGGCAGAGGTTAACCTGCCAGGATTATCAGGCAATTATAAGCTCCGCATTTTCACAGTTGACGCTGGCTTTTATTCCGCCGACTCTGGATCAGGTTCTGGTTGGTTCGATTGAGCGGAGCCGACATCCCGACCTGAAAGCGGTTTTTTTAATCGGCACCACACAAAGGCAGTTTCCTGTGCCGGTCAGCTTCGATAAGATATTATCCGAAGATGACCGCAGAAGCGCCGAATCTGCAAACTTTCCATTGGCGCCGGCTGCGAGCGGTGCCCTTGCCGAGCGCCAGTATTTAGCTTACATAGCATTTACACGCCCGTCGGAGTTTTTATGCGTTACTTATCCGGTCGTTGATGATAAGGGTAGCGCCATTATTCGCTGCCAATTTATAGATGAACTGCAATCGTTGTTTGAAAATCTTAGCGAAGAATCAATTGCTACAGAGCAGGCTGAAATCGAGCAGGTCCGAAGTGAAACAGAACTTGCAAACTTACTCTGCAGCCAGCTTGGCAGAGATGTGTTTCGTGGCTCGTCGCTCGTGGCTCGTGACTCGTTTGAAATCGCTGATAGACAATATATTGAGTTATTAGATAGCATTTGTTCGGATGAGCAGCTTGCGAGGCTTGGCTCGGAAGTTGTCTATGCAATAAATTATGATAATCGTGCGCAGTTGGATAAAGGCGTGCTCAAGGAACTTTTCGGTAAGCAATTCAGAAGCTCTGCGACAAGGTTGAGCACCTTCGCCGCCTGTCCATATCAATACTTTGCTATGTATATACTGGAACTAGAAGAAAGAAAAGAATTCAAACTTAGACCTTTAGAGATAGGTAATTTTTATCATCGTGTGTTAGATGCTTTGTTGAAGCGGCTCAACGCAGAGAAAAAAGATTTAGCAATAATTCAGGATGGAGAGCTTTTAAGGTTTCTAAGAGACGAAATTTCAAAGCTTGTCCAGACAGATTCATTTATATCACACTTTTCGCGTCACAGTCCTCACAACGCATTTATAATCGCTTCTGCCAGCGAAACACTTGAGGATTGCGTGTTGGCTATCGCGCAAATGGTGCGAGCGGGGAGCTTCCGGCCGGTATTGTCGGAAGTTTCTTTTGGTGAAGTCAGAGATAACCTTGAAAAACTTGGTGAGTATATCCTTGATATTTCAGATAAACATAAACTGTTTCTGGATGGGAAAATTGACCGGCTGGATATTGCTGATATAGACGGCGGGAAAGTTGCGGTTGTTTTCGATTATAAGCGTAAGGCAACATCATTTAACTGGTCGAAGCTTTACTATGGCCTGGATATGCAACTGCCAATATACCTATTGGCTGTTTTGAATTCAGAGGAATCAAATGTCAAAGAAGCCGCAGGAGCATTTTACATTCCGGTCGAGGTGCCGACCAAACAAGCAGCATTGGACGAGCTGTCAGAAAAAAGTGACGGCTTCAGTTATAAAGCAAAAGGAATATTTAACGGTGAATTTTTCCAGTTATTAGACAGGACAGAAAAGTCCGGCTGGAACAAATTCTACAGCTTCCGTATTACATCCGGCAATCAGCAATACGGTGATTATGGAAAAAGTGCAGCATTAAAACCGAATGATTTTGAGAAGGTTCTTGAGTTTACCAAAAGTAAAATAATCCGGTTGGCCGAAGAAATCCTTTTCGGCAAAATAGAGGTCAATCCGTATCGCCTGAACCAGTTTTCACCGTGCAGCTACTGCAAGTATAAGCCGGTCTGCAGGTTCGACTGGCAGATAAACGACTATAACTTTTTAAAGTCACTCGGCAAAACCGGTGTTCTTGAAAAAATAGAAACAAACCCCCAGTAAAACTGGGGGCTAAATATGGATTCCTGCTTGCGCAGGAATGACAAGTGGTAGAGAAATAGTAAATGGTTGAGAGTAAAATAAAGTGGACTGAGCAGCAGAAGCGGGCGATTGTTACTCGCGGCAGCGATGTTTTGGTAACTGCATCAGCAGGGACTGGAAAGACGGCGGTGCTGTCGGGCAGATGCGTCGATATAGTTCGTGACAAATCAATATGTCCCGATGTCTGGAGCATACTCGTAGTGACATTCACCGATATGGCTGCTGAGCAGATGCGCAGCCGAATCGCTGAGCAACTACAAAAGGCCTTTGAGCAAAGCGGCGACCCACATATTCGCTATCAGCTTATGCTGCTTCAGGGTGCTGATATCAGTACGATACATTCGTTCTGCAAACGGCTCATTACCGAGTATTTCTACAAGCTCGGCCTTGACCCGACTTTCCGCGTCATCGACGGCGACGAGCAAAAGCTGCTAAAAGCCGAAGTCCTTGAAAAAACTATCGACTGGGCCTGGCGGCAGAACAATCTAAAGGCGGCCCTTGAACAGCTCTTTTATCGCAGAGACCTTCGCACAAATGACGGTTTTCTCTCACGGATAATAGAGCTTAGCGATTTTCTGGACGGCGTAGCTTCACGTCAAAACTGGTGCGAGCGGGCGATTGTACTTGCTGAGGCAGCTGAACCCTTCACCAGCGATTTAGGCAACAAACAAAAGCAGATTATCAGCGAAAAATTACAGCAAATTCTCAATCGACTCCGGCATGCGCAGAAGCTTTACGAAAATGAAGATGTTGACGGAGATTGGGCTGAAAAACTGGAAGATAAACACATAGGGCCTGTTCGGGAATGTCTCGGATACTTGAAAGCTGGCGACTGGGACAAATGCTCCGATGCGATAAGGAATTTTGACAAGCCCAAGACGTATAAACCCAAAGAATTATCTGAACCGCTCGCTAAGCTTATACAGAGTACGGCCAAAAAGGCGATAGAGAGATTCAAAGAGCTTTCACGACTTGCAATAGTCAATCCTGACTATCTTGACAGAATCAGCGGTTCTTCCAGCTTGCAGACGAAGGTGCTTGTCGAGCTTGTTAAGAAATTTGACCAGCTATACAGCCAGGCCAAGCGCGTGGTCAACTGCCTGGACTTTGCCGACCTCGAGCATTACGCCCTGAAACTTTTAGCCGAGAATGTTGATACCGAGGATGAGCTGTCACCATCGCAAACGGCCCTTGCGCTTCGCCAAAAATACAAATACATATTCGTCGATGAATATCAGGATATAAACCCGGTCCAGCAGGCCATACTTAAGATGCTAAGCTCGGAAGGAAACGTCTTTGTTGTCGGCGATGTCAAACAAAGTATCTATGCCTGGCGCGGAGCTGAGCCGAAAATTTTTATAAAAGACCTTAGAACAGCTTCGACCGACTCTGAAAAGGCATCGAAAGGTTTGCGGGTCGACCTCAACGCCAATTTCCGCTCGGCCAAAGGCATCCTTGATTTTGTCAATAAAATATTCAGTCACATAATGACGGCTTCTTTCGGAGATGTCGATTACGATGAGTCGGCGAAGCTGAAGCCGGCTAACGATGCAGCAGATAACGAAAACGCAGTAGAGTTCCATATTCTCGATGAAAAAAGTATAGACAGCGATGTCGAAGAGCAACAGGGCGAATCCGGCGAGAATGTCATCAGCTCCCGTCAGCGTCAGGCGGCGATGATTGCAAGACGTATCAGGAGAATGGTCGGAGCGGATACCGGCAAAGCAGAGTTCCAGATATATGATAAACAAAAGCAGTGCCTGCGAGATGTTCAGTATCGTGACATTGTGATATTGATGCGCTCTTTGGCCAAAAAGGCCAACGATTACGTCGAGGTGCTGCAATTAGCAGGTGTGCCTGTCAGTTGCCAGGCAACGGCAGGGTATTTCGAGGCAACCGAAATCACCGATGTGTTATGCCTGCTGAAAGTTCTGGATAATCCTCAGCGTGACATCGAACTGGCGGCATTATTACGAAGTCCTTTTTTCAGAATCAGTGATACCGAGCTGGCCAAGGTAAAACTGCATAGTGCTGCAAAGGAACAGAATAAAAACTTCTATAACTGCGCAGTCGAATACTGTAAAAGCGGCAGGGACGTTAAACTTGCTGGCAGATTAAAAGAAATACTTACGCAGATTGAAAACTGGCGAACCGATGCACGGCAGGAAAAGCTGGCAGATTTAATTTGGCAGATTTACCACCAGACGAGCTATTTGTCATTTGTTTCTGCGCTTGCAAACGGCCAGGCGCGCAGGGCAAATCTTCTTAAACTACACGACAGGGCCATCCAGTTTGAGGGCTTTGCCACGAGTAGCGGCATAGCTTCGCTGACCCGCTTCGTCGAATTTATTGAGAAACTTCAGCAAACCGGACAGGACTGGTCGCCAGCCGAGCCGCCGGAGGCAGCCGGAAATGCCGTCCGGATTTTAAGCGTCCATAAGAGTAAAGGCCTGGAATTTCCAGTCGTCTTTTTGGCTGAGCTTGAAAGCAGATTTAATAAAGAAGATATTCGTGCAGACTGCCTTGCTGATGCCGACTATACACTCGGCCTGCAAGTTATAGACCGCGAATCGAACAGTAGACTCCGTTCGCTTGCTCACGAGGTTATCGCAGAAGAAAAACTTTCGACAGCACTGGCGGAGGAAATGCGAATACTCTATGTTGCAGCAACACGGGCCAGAGAGCGGCTTATTTTGACCGCCTCACAAAAGCAGACCGATTGCAGCAAAGTAATCTCAAATGGATTGTTTTTTGGCAGCGAGCCCATACCCGGCTGGGTGCTTGCCGATTGCCAAAGGCCTCTGGAATGGATTCTCTACGGCCTTTGCGACCAAAAGAATCTGCACGATGCTTTTGAGACTGGTTTAGCGACACAGGCGATTGGTGAAGATTTGTTTAGCTTGAAAGTGTACAGGCAGGCTGAGCTTGAGCAACTATCTGAGTATGTCCGAAACTTGAGAAGCAGCAAGATAGGCCGACCTGTTTCTGCTGTAAAAAAGTCACGCACAAAACGAAAAGAATCAAAATTGCTTTCGCAAATTAAAAAATCATTAAGCTGGGGGTACGAATTCAGCGATGCAGTAGTTTTGCCGGCCAAGCAGTCGGTGACGCAGTTGACTCATCGCAACGATGAATATGTGAAGTTCGATTATTCGAAGGTGCTGGAACGAAAGCCAAGGGCTGTTATCGCCACTGAAGCCGGCTTAACTGAACCACAAGGTCGGCTAATCGGCACGGCTACACACCTTGTAATTTCCCAGCTTGACTTATCTAAACCCGTAACCGGAGAGACAATTGAAAAAACAAAAGAAAAACTTTTAGCCGACGGTTCTATCACTGAAAACATTGCCGAGCATATCGACACGCAATCGATAACGGCGTTTTTTGAGAGCGATTTAGGTAGAATGGCTGTTGATGCCTGGCCGAATGTTCGGCGTGAATGGCCGTTCACTTTTGCTTTGTCCACATCCGAGGTTAGTGACGAAACAATTGTTGTTCAGGGGATAATTGATATGTTAATCCAGACGCCGGAGGGATTAATTATTATTGATTTTAAGACGGATAGTGTAACCGCGGCGGAGGTCACCGGCCGAGCCGAGCTTTATTGCCAGCAGTTAGGCCTTTATGCCGGTGCTGCTTCGGCCATCCTCAAATCAAAACTTCTCGCCAAATGGCTGTATTTCCTGACGCCGGGTCGTGCGATTGAGGTCTAATAAGGATACAGGATACAGAATACAGCATACAGGAGGCAGACAAGGGACAACCTGAAAAGTTGATAAGTGAAGCGGCCAATTTTTTATTGCTTGTAGTCCGGTAATGGTATGCGGAAAGCGTAAAGTCGGCTGTGTTTCAAAATCCTGAGACTCAACAGGGGATTGTTCTTGATTTAATGAAGAGCATCTGATAAAATAATCATACTCGTTATGGGGGCGACAAAGTTTATCTTACATTGCTCCAAAGAAGCTATTGTGTAGTTTTTTAAGATTTGTACATTAACTAATTGGCTTATGTGGGGAGGGTGGTAGTGATGAAAAGTTTAGTCACTTCATTATTAACAGTTTCAATCGTTATGTTTGCAGTATGCTCAGGGCCGGTTAAAGCCGCGGTCCTGAGACTTAGCGACCACTGCTCAGAAGATGAGACCCAGCCTGAACTGGTAGAATACCTTGATGCCGAATTAAATTTCTCGGTGGTGGATAGTACGCTGACGCTTAGCGTAACCAACCTTACACCCGAGAACGAGGGTGACCCTGCATTTAAGATAAGCAGGATATTCTTCAATGTTACTGATAACGTAGAGGACTTAATTTTGACTGATGTTTATGCGTCGGAAGAGTCTAATACTGAGGGATGGGATTTGTATTTTTGGAAGAACGGCTTTTGGAAGAACGCCTTTATTGTTGACGGGTTCGGTAGATTTGATGTATACCTGAGAGGTGACCATGACAGTGACGGGCCTGTTGTCGAGCCGGGTCAAACTGTTAATTTCGTCTGCCAGATTAGTGGCGACGGGCCATTTGTTGACAGCGACTTTGTAAACTTAAGCTCGCCACAGGATGAGCATATTGTTTCGTATGCAGTGGTGAAGTTTTACAATGACGATACAAGCGCACACGGGGCTACAAATGTTCCTGAGCCTGCCTCCGCAGTAATATTAGGGTTGGGTAGTCTCTTTTTTGTCCTGAGACGCAGGCAACGCTGAGCAGCAAATGGAACATTGCTTCGGCGAGGCAGGCCAGCGACAATATGCCTGCTTACACTCGGTTCTCTGGTGTTTTTGCGAAAACACCCATGAGGTTTAAATTAAGGTTTTTAGTAATGGATGTGCTATCTGTTATTCTTCCACTTTCGGAGAGGACATAATATAGTCTATACAATCGCTTAAATTGGCCGTTGCAGCTGCGACGGTGTTGTCAGCGGCACCATAATAGAGGTCAAGCTGATTAGTTTCTTTGCGAATGATAGCCCCGGTTGGGAATATTACATCACCTACATCACCAATACGTTCATATGGCTCGCGCGGCCCCAGGACCCACTCATCGCCTCGTCGCAGGACTTTCCACGGTTCCTCCAAATCCAAAAGTGCCATTCCGAGGCGATATATTTGTCCTGCTGAGGTAACGCGTACGCCGTGATAAAATAACATCCAGCCCTGTGGAGTTTCTATTGGCTGACAAGCCAGGCCGACTCTATTGCAGTCCCAGTAGGCAGACCTTGTTCTAATTAATAATCTGTGGTCGCCCCAATGCTTCAGGTCGGGTGAAAAACTAATCCAGATATGGGCTTCGCCTCGCACTATAGGGCGATGAATCAGTGCAAAACGGCCTCTGAATCTGCGAGGAAGCAGACAGGCATCTTTATCCTCCGGCGGCAAAAGTGCTCCGAGGCGTGCAAAGTTCCTGAAGTTTTTGGTAATGGCCAGCGAGACAACAGGGCCGCCTTCACTGAAAGAGACATACGTAATGGCAAATTGCTTTTGTTCTTCAAGCCAGATAATGCGCGGGTCTTCGAGTCCCCACTTTTCCTCTCGAGAGCTTTGGTCGGCTTCAAGAGTTGGTTGAGGGTCAATTTCCCAGTTAGTAAATCCGTCTGCACTGCGTGCAACAGTCAGATG
>CAZOQJ010000011.1:0-31757 GCA_964581905.1 uncultured Pirellulales bacterium | reverse complement strand
CGCGGGGCTACTCCAGCAGGCTGGCTACGCCCGATGGAAAGGCCATGATATGCAGACACGGGCATACGATAACGCAGAGCAGGGAATCGACAGGGTGATAAGAAGCGTGTTGAGCTGGGAGGCCTGCGACAAAGCCGCGAAAGAGCTGGATACTAAAAAGCTGATGGACCTGCTTGCCAAGCGCGAAACCGCTAAAGCTGAAGATATGATGCGCCACGCAGTTGTCGCCGCACAAAAGCATTTTGATGAAATGTACAAGTAACCCCGTGAATTGCTGATTTACGATTTTCTATTGTCGATTCTAAATCGAAAATCTATTTCCTTTGATGTCTTGCTACACCTAACCGCTTCTGCTGCCCTATTTTAACACAAAACTAAACATACTTTTCCTCTTGTTTCCCTAAGCAACTTACTCTTCCAAAAGCACCTCTGAAGGCCTTTTTTATTTCCCCAACGGCTGATAATATCTCCACTTTCATAAGAAAATTTAGCTTTTTAAACATTTTATCCTTGACAAATACAAAACTATGTAGTTAATTTAGGGCGAAGAGGCAACTTGGATGGCCTCTTCGCAAAAGGATTTGGTTGAAGAAAAGGAATGGATAAAATGAAGGATTTGTTTACGACCGGCGAGGCCGCCAAGGTTTGCAAGGTTAGTCAGCAAACAATTATTCGATGTTTCGATTCCGGCCGCTTGAAGGGATTTCGCGTCCCCGGCTCAAAGTTCCGCAGGATTCCGCTCCAGAGCTTAGTCAAATTTATGAAGGATAACAATATCCCGCTGGATACCCTTGACTCCGGCAAGAGGAAAATCCTTGTGGTAGATGATGACGCCGAAATTGTTGAGCTTATTGTCGATGTTCTCGGCCGCGATGGCAGATTCGAGACCAAAACTGCATCCAGTGGCTACGAGGCAGGAATAGCAACCCAGCGGTATCGGCCCGAGCTGATACTTTTGGATTATATGCTGCCCGATGTCAATGGCAACATTGTCTGCCAGACGATAAGAGAAAACCCCGAATTCGAAAACATCAAAATCATTATCGTAAGCGGCGTGGTAAAACAGGACGAAATCGACCGGCTACTAAAATCCGGTGCGCAGGATTTCATAAAAAAACCGTTCGACATCGCTGAACTCATTGACAGAATCAGCTCTGCCTTACAGATAAAATAAGTGCTACTCTGCGAAGTGCTCGCTACGTAGCACGAGTGACGCAGCGGCCGACGAACGGCTTTACAAAGCCCCGCGATACCACCTGCCGTACATAGGTACGGGCTTCGCTGGCAATCCTGCGTAGAAAAGGATGACTAAATGCCGGACAGAAAAGCCGATACAACAATTGCCCACCAGGTAGAGCTTACCATTGGCCGGCTTAATTCGCTTTCAATCCTACCATGCGTTGCAGCACAGCTTTTTCCCAGGCTCCTGCAAGGCCAGTTCTCGCTCTCAGCCGATATTATAGAATCAGACCTTGCCCTCACCGCCAGAATTCTTTCGCTTATCGGTAAGCACGGTGTGAGCAAAGCCGGGGAGAGATTTTCGCTTCGTCAGGGACTTGATAGACTCCCTGCAGGGCTTGTTCGCGATGCGCTTCTCTCGGTCAGGGTTCTCCACGAACCGTGGCACAGCGACAATAGAAAACAGCTTATGCTCCATTCGCTTGCGGTAGCCTGCTGTGCCAAAGATATTGCCGAAATCACGCTGCCTCAAATGGACTCCCAGCTGGCTTACTGTGCCGGCTTGTTGCACGATATTGGAAAATTTGCACTTGAAGAAGCGATGCCGAAAAGCTTCGTCCGAATTATCGAAGAAGCAAAATCGCAAAGCGCCTGCAGCAGCAATATAGAGGAAAGACACTTTGGCATCGAGCATACGCTCCTCGGCAAGCATCTGGCTCAAAAGTGGTGTTTGCCTGATGCAATTGCTCTTGCCATCTGGCTGCACCACAGCGACACTATAACGATTTATCAAAACATGTCTGAGGCAAGGTTGGCCGCCATAGTACAGTTAGCAGATTCTATGGCACGGCAATCCGGAATCGGCCAATCCGGCAGCTTCGATTCACCGGTGCAAATAGAGCCGATAGCCAATGTGCTCGGCATAGACGGTGAACAATTAAAACCAATCCGTCAAGGCCTGACCAAGCAGGTCCAGCAAAGAGCTAAAATTCTGGGTCTGGATATGCCAAATGCAATGGCAAAGTATGCTGATGCTGCTCATGCTGTCGCTGCACAATTAGCCCGAGATAATACAAAATTATCCGACGAAAATCGGCGGCTGCAAACCGTATCGGGCCATTTTGATTTTATAGCGGAATTCCTCCTCCGTATAAACCCAGCCGCAGGTGCCATTGATATGGCAGAAAATTTTGCTACTCGCTGGCAAAAATTTTATCAGACAGGGATGATTTGCCTCTATTTGGCTCCTGCGGCTAATTCTAAAACTCTTGATGCCGTCGTGGTACAAGAGCTTGGGCAAAGCAAAACGATGATTCTAAATGCCCCTGAGGATTCGACGCCAATACCAAAAACAATAGCAACCAGCTTTACAATATTAGATGCTCCCGATTATCTTAATTGGCTGTTTGAGCAGTTAGATGTTGATTTCGATGTCAGCCGAACTAAATTAGTGCCGCTGCTTTCTAACGGCAGGGCAATCGGGGCAATCGCCTTCGAGCTTAACTGGCCGGTTGATATGGAGCTTTTCGCAGAAGAGTTAAGGGCAACAACCTCAATAGCCGGTGCTATTTTGGACATGGCTGTTGCCGGCACCGGACAAGAGCGTTTTGCCGAGAGATTCGCCCAGCTTATATCCAAACCGGAGGTCTCCCAGCCCAGGGTTACCAAAGACTATCTGTTTAGTGCCTTGGCCGAGATGGCAGCCGGTGCAGCACATGAGTTAAATAATCCTCTCTCGGTAATATCCGGCCGAGCCCAGCTATTGGCTGAGACCGAAACGGACAATGAAAGAAAACGAATCATAGACCAGATTGAGAAAAATGCCGGCCAAATAGCTCAAATTATCGAGGACCTGATGAGTTTCGCCGAGCCGCCAAAACCAAAACCGGCCCGGACGGCTCTTAAACAAATCCTGAATGAGGCTATGCAATTAGCCAGTCAAAAAACAAAGGTAGAAAATATCAATACTCAAATTGAAGCTGCCGAGCCGGACGGAAATGTTCTTGTGGATTCGGGGCAAATTGTATCAGCGCTCGCAAATATTATCGTCAATGCCGTCGAATCCTACGAAGACAGAACAGGGCCAGTAAAAATCACTGCTGCTCCGGCCGACATGTCGTATCACGGGCTTCCAGCCCGTGATACCACGACCAAGCCTGTCCCGAGCGAAGTCGAGGGGATGGTCGTGGTACAAATCAGTGACCTCGGTTGTGGGATGGACACAGAGACCCTGCAAAAAGCCGCCCAGCCGTTCTTCTCGGCAAAAACAGCGGGTCGCAAACGGGGAATGGGTCTTGCCTATGCTGCCCGGCTTATACAATTAAATGGCGGGTCGTTAGATATAGCAAGTAAGCCCGGCGGCGGAACCACCGTGACAATACTATTGCCCCACGCGTAAAAAAGAAATCTTGATTAAAAGGGCTTGCGACCGCATGCGATTCTGAGTATTCTTAAAAAAATCTCATCTTTGAGAGATTTTATGGGCACTGTTGTCACTTATAAAAAAGGTAAGAACGCCAAATGGAGGTAAAATATGAGTGGTATCTTCGGAGTAGTCTCAAAGGGAAATTGCGTTGAAACTCTTTTCTATGGCGTAGATTACCATTCTCATCTGGGTACTGAATACGGCGGCATAGCAGTACTCGGAGATGGTTTTACCCGTCAAATACATAATCTGAGCCAAAGCCAGTTCAAGTCAAAATTCTATGATGATTACAAACATGTCAACGGCAACAAGGGCATTGGCGTCATTAGCGATTATGATGAACAACCCATTTATCTAAACTCAAAATTTGGACCATTCTGTATAGTAACAAGCGGATTTGTAGAAAATGCCGAAACATTAGCGGATGAATTGCTCAAAAAAGGTGTGTCCTTCAGTGAGGTAAGTAATAGAGCGGTTAATACACCTGAATTGATAGCAAAGTTAATAAACCAGGGAAACAATTTGGTAGACGGCATAGAGAAGATGTTCGTGCGAATTTCGGGCTCGTGCTCACTTTTATTGCTGCATAAAGACGGAATATACGCAGCAAGAGACCGTCTGGGACATACGCCTCTTGTTGTCGGCAGGCGAAAAGACGGCTGGGCGATAACCGCTGAGACAACCGCCTTCCAGAATACCGACTTCGAGGCTGTAAAATCCATTGAGCCGGCAGAAATAATCCTGATAAATGAAGAAGGTATAACGCAAAAAAGCCCGGGCACACCAGATGCAAACCAAATCTGCGCATTCCTTTGGATATATACCGGCTTTCCTGCATCAAGCTATGAAGGGATAAACGTGGAGATAGTCAGGGAAAAATGTGGCCGATTTCTTGCCAAACGCGATAAGGATATTAATGTTGACCTTGCCTGCGGCATTCCCGACTCCGGAATAGCCCATGGGTTAGGATATGCGATGGAATCCCGCAAGCCCTTCAGGCGACCTCTTGTTAAATATACACCTGGATATGGTAGAAGTTATACTCCACCTTCACAACAAACCCGTGACCTAATCGCCAAGATGAAACTCATTCCCATCAAAGAGGTAATCGAAGGCAACAGCATTGTTGTGTGTGAGGATTCCATTGTCAGAGGAACCCAGCTTAAAAACTTCACTATAAAAAAACTCTGGGATTGCGGCGCCAAAGAGATACACATAAGGCCGGCTTGTCCGCCTTTGATGTTTCCGTGCAGATTTAATCTCTCCACGCGCAGCACCGATGAGCTCGCCGCCCGCAGGGCTATTCGCAGCCTGGAAGGCCACGATATAAAGGATGTGTCAGAATATACAGACACAAACAGCGAAAAGTACAAGAAAATGGTGGAATGGATTGCCAGGGATTTGGATGTCACAACGCTGAGATACCAGAGCATGGACGATATGATTAAGGCCATTGGGCAACCAAAAGAGAAGCTATGTTTGTATTGCTGGAACGGTGAATACCCAAAAGCAACACGCACAAAGCCGGCAATAGACATAATAGAAGCAAAGAAGCCATCCACAAGAAAACCAAAAGAAACAAAGGCCGCACTCTGATAGCAAATCCACCTCCCGCAAGGGATGGCCAAGCCCATTACAAACCCGTCACACAGATGGCGGGCAAATGGCGAACAAGTCCGAAAATACAGTTCAATTAGGGAATACTTAATTTCAAGCCGGCGCCGGCCCTCCAAACAGCCCTGACTACCATAAAACTGATAACCGGTCTCTTATAGGGCTACCTGTCCACCGCCTGTCCTGACTGAAAAATTCAAAATAAAGCCATTCTTTTATTAAACCGAAATAACAACCGAGGAGCCACTGTAAGTTTAATTATTCGTGGGACTTAAAGCTTGTGGACTATAAAAAAAGACACAAAAGATTACGCCTGCTCATAAAGAAGCTGAACAGCGAACGCAAAAGGCAGGCAAAAAAAACAGATATACTCTGCAACGACCTTATTGCAGCCCAGCGGCACTTTATAAAAAAACTAAATACCATTAACTTCACAGCTAATTTCTACGAGTCTATCATCGGATGCACCGACCTGAACGGCCTTTTATGCACAGCCAGCAGTCTCATCAAAGAGAAAATTACCGATGCAAATATCAGCTTCTTTCTGCGTGAAGCAGAGAGTTTCGAATTGTTTATGTTCTATAGTGACCGGCCGGTTACTATAGGAAAGCAGCGTCCGGAAGATTATTTTAGCCCTGAGCTGGTTGAAGATATCTGTAAAGCGAACAAGGTGTGCACTATCGAAGATATGTTCGCAATGGGCCTGCAGGGAAACTTAAATGTACTAAATAAAATCTCGGCTGTTACCATTCCTCTGGGCCTGTTTGGTTCATCGCTGGGTTTTATACTGATTTACGACCGGTTGGAAAACAAATTAACTGCCGATGAGATAGACGACATTTACGCTGTCACATGTGGCCTTTCCCGAGCGATTGCCTCCGCCGTAAGGCGTCCTGCGGACTGCCAGTCCCGCCCTGCCGAAGGGCTGGGTCAGGCGCCTTTGAAAGCAGAAGATTAAGGACTTTATTGCGGTAAAGACCTGTTTTCCTGCAACTTGAGCTATTATGCCATAGCCTTTTCTTTATCTGGAAATTTTTTAAGCTGGCTATAGGTAAACACAGGGCCATCTATACACACAAACATACCTGCGATGTTACAATGTCCACACTTGCCGATGCCGCACTTCATATATCGCTCCAGCGTTATGTAAATATCTTCGTCCCTGAATCCGCTCGTTAAGAGCTTCTCAATAACGAATTTAATCATAATAGGCGGGCCACATATATAGGCAACTCCATTGGGCGAAACCATATCCGTTTTACCCCACAACGTTGTAACTACACCTACATTTTCTTGCCAGCGGTCATCCGGCTCATCCACAGTAAGTAATACTTCTATATTATCTATCTGCTTCCAGACTTTAAGCTCTTCTTTGAAGCAAAGCTCATTCGGAGTTTTCGCACCATATAAAATCTTAATCTTCCCGAAATCTCCTCGTCGAACAAAGACCGATTTTATCACGCTTCTTAACGGCGGCAAACCAATACCTCCGGCAATAAAATACAGGTCTTTGCCTGCAACTTCATCAACCGGGAAAGAATTCCCGTATGGACCTCTTATATAGATTTTATCTCCCTGCTTAAGTTGATGTATAGCCCGTGTAAGCTTTCCAACAGCCCTTATTGTAAGCTCCAAAAATCCCTTGTCGCTCGGACTGGAAGTAATGGATATAGGTGATTCTCCCACACCTAATAAGGAAACCTGAACAAACTGGCCGGGTTTATAATTGAAAGACTCAGCCAAGGCCTTATCTTTGAAAACAAGCTTAAATGTTTTTGTGTCGAAACTCTCTCTTTGAATCGATTCTATTATTGCCGGATGTGGAAGATATTCATTCCTCACTGTTTTGTAACCTCTTCAATCACTTGGGATATTCCTATATTGACCGGGCAGCTTGACAGGCACCTGCCACAGCCGACACAGCCGCTCATCCCCGTTGTAAGATAATCGTATTTGAGCTTATGTTCATACCTGCGTGAAGTGCGAATCCACTTCTCAAGCCGAGGATTATGCCCGCTCGCTTCCCGCGTGTATCCTTCAAACACGCACGCATCCCAGTTTCGATACCTTCTGCCTGAGTTTTCTCTCCTCTCATCGAATACATTAAAGCAGGTGCATGTCGGGCAGACATAGAGGCAGCCACCGCAATAGATGCATCTCTCGGCTATTCTTTCGTACATTTGCTCCGGCACCTTATCCTCGCAGAACCTTTCTATCGCCTTTTCAAAATCCAATGAAAGAGAGACTTTCTGTTCTACGCTGTGTTTTTCGCTTTTCGAGCGCTCAAGGTCATTTTTAGATGCCTCAGCAAAAAATTGCTGGTAAGTATCTACAAACTCTTTACCTCTTTCAGAGCCGATTTCAACAACGAACCTTTCTCCAATATCTACCAATTGCAAGTCAAAGCCATTTTCCAAAAATGGCCCTGTCTTTGCTGATGTGCAGAAACAATTCTCGGCAGGGCTCTTGCAGCCGACGATAACCAGTAATTTGTCTGCTGACCTGCTTAAATAGTAAATATCCTCGAAATTTCTTTTGAAGAAATCATCTATAAATTTTAATCCTTTAACGTCACATGCACGCAGACCAAACAGCAGTTTTTTAGCTGCGGGCTTAACCGTTTCAATAATTTTTTCGCCCTCAAACTTAAAAAGAGATTCGAGCTGAGGGAACAATATAAACTTGGGTGGAACTACAAGAGACTCATATTCCAAATTCAATTTGTCAGCGAGCAATTCTCTGTCTTTGCCATCAAGCTTTATAAAGTGCGTATCTCCACCAATACTTTTTAATGGCAGATAAGTCTCCCACTGCTCTGATGCGCTCATGCAGAGTGCTTTAACGTTATCTTTTTCCAGCAACCGCTCTTTCATCCCGTTAGAAACCTCCCTGAGGTGACACCCATATAATCAATTATTAGTTTATAATACCATTCAACAACTAAGGTCACAGCGTCCATCTTTCTAACGGGATTCATAGCTTTTCAATTTTGACGGCACAGACCTTGTACTCGGGGATTTTGGCCACAGGGTCCACGGCGGGATTAGTCAATACATTTGCTGCTGCTTCTCTAAAATGAAAAGGAATAAACACAGAGCCCTTTTTTACCTTGTCTGTCACTAATACCTGTGTCTCGATTTGGCCACGTCTCGATGAAACTCTAACGAGACTACCTTTTCTCAGCTTGAGATTCTTAGCATCTTCCGGATTAACCTCAACATAGCCGACCGGCACCTCTCTATCCAAGGTTGAAGTTCGGCGGGTCATCGTTCCCGTATGCCAATGCCAGTAGATTCTTCCCGTACTAAGGACAAAGTTATATTCGTCATCGGGAAGTTCATCCGCAGGCACATACATACACGGCATAAAAGTCCCTTTGCCTTTGGTGAATTTATCCTTGTGCAGATAGCTCGTACCAGGATGGTCTTTTGATGGACATGGCCACAGCAAACCAAACGGGTCTAAACGGTCGTAGCTCATCCCTCCATAGATGGGCGTAAGCTGGGCTATTTCATTCATAATCTCAGAAGGATGGCTGTAATTCATATTTTCATAGCCACAGCGTTTGGCTATCTCAGACAGGATTTCCCAATCCGGCTTCGCTTTGCCTAGTGGCTCAATGGCCTTGCGTATCCTCTCGACCCTGCGTTCCGTATTAGTGAACGTGCCGTCTTTTTCAGCGAAACTGGCCGCAGGCAATACCACATCCGCATATTGAGCCGTATCTGACAAAAATATTTCGTTAACAGCAAGAAACTCCAGCTTCTTTAGCGCTTCGCGAACATGATTTGAATCGGGGTCACTAATGACAGGGTTCTCGCCCATTATATAAAGAGCTTTTAATTCGCCCTGCAGGGCATAATTTATAATTTCAGTAACAGTAAGACCAGCTTCTGCCGGCAGATTTTCGACTGCCCATCTTTTTTCAAATTTATCCCTAATATCATCATCGGTTACTTTTTGGTAGCCGGAGAAGACATTTGGAAGCGCACCGACGTCACACGCTCCCTGGACATTGTTCTGCCCCCTTAAAGGATTAACGCCGGTAGAAGCAAACCCGACATGAGCAGTCAGCATTGCCAGATTTGCCAGCGATTTAACATTATCCACGCCTGTGGTATGCTGCGTAATACCCATAGAATAGACAATCATTGCCTTTTTACTTTTCGCATAAAGTCTTGCCGCCTGAATAAGCAAATCCCGCGGAATTTTTGTCATCTTCTCTACATACTTCGGGCTGTACTGCTCAACCATTTTTTTTAATTCTTCAAAGCCCTCTGTCCTTTGCTCTAAGTATTTTTGGTCATACAGCCCTTCTTTAATGATTACATTCATCAACCCGTTTATCCACGCAACGTCGGTACCATTATCCTGGGCCAAATAAATGGTCGCATATTTGGCAAGTTCTATTCTTCTCGGGTCAATAACAATCAGCTTGGCACCTTTGTCGTTGACGGCATTGATTATCCTTGAGCCGATTAGAGGATGTTGTTCGGTGGTATCTGAGCCGGTGACTAAAAACAAATCTGCATCTTCGAATTCATTTATGGAATTAGTCATTGCCCCCGAGCCAAACGTTGCCGCCAGACCTACTACTGTAGAAGCGTGACAGAGCCGGGCACAGTGGTCAATGTTATTAGTCTTAAAAACAGCCCTGGCTAGCTTCATCATAAGAAAATTTTCTTCATTTGTTGCCTTGGCTGAGCTCAGAAAACCAACGGCATCCGGCCCATATTTATCTTTTACCTCTAAAAGTCTTCCGGAAACAAGTTCCAGAGCACTATCCCAGCTAACCTCTTTAAATTTGTTGTCGGTTCTAATTAGTGGGGTTTTAAGTCTATCTATCTTGTTGACAAATTCATAGCTGTTCCATCCTTTGACACAAAGAGCGCCTTTTGAAACGGGATGATTTCTGCTTGGATATGAGCCGACAACCATTCCGTTCTCGGCCTGAAGGTACAATCCACACCCGCATCCGCAAAACGGGCATGTGGTAAGAACAAAGCTGTGTTCTGCATCCTGCATATCGTATCTTAGATTGAGCTTTAGTCCGCCAAGCTCCTTCAAGCAAGGTTGATGCGTTTGTCAGTTTTAATTAAGCATTTCAGAAAGCCCAGAGTACAAACCCTGTAAAATGCCTGCGCTTGCCGTAGTTCTGATAACAAGTAATATATGGTTTGTCAAGTGCTCTTAGTCCATCTTGGCAAAGCCGGGTCGCCCCGACGAGTTAGAAAACTCGGCAGAGTTTTTTCTCGCGGGGTTTATTAACTATGGGCATAATGCTTTTGGTATTTGCCAGCCCTTGTAATCTTAGGGCATAAAAAACTTTTTAATCGTGTGGCTTGGCGCTTATTAGTGCGGCTAAAAGGATATGCCTTAATCTATCAATACTGAGCTTGTTAAGGTAATCTTCGGTAAAATCCAGCTTAAATCGTCCTTTGAAATTCTTGATGCGTCTGGTAAGTTCGTTCCTGCCTAAAGCAGCGATTGAGGTTGCCGTCCGTTCAAAATATTGTCTCGAAGTCATTGTCTCGACCTTTAGAAAGCTGCTGTTAATAAGTTGGTTTTTCAATATCAGTATCGTCCGTTGTGTTGGGCCGCTTCTGTGGGAAATTCTGTATCGCGATAAAAACGCCTAAAGCAGTTTATTATTGGCCTAAAATTTTTTTGTCATTTCTCTGTGTGTCTGATAATGTTTGGTTATGAAGATAGATATGCTGAATTACTACCTGCCTGCTGAGTTGATTGCTCAAAGACCTCTTTCTGTTAGAAGCGATTCACGGCTGCTGGTTTTCAATCGTTCTCCCGTTAGGGATAGTGCGTATAACGGCGGGATTATCGACAGCCGGTTCAGCCGGCTCGGTGATTTTTTATTTCCTGGCGATTGCCTGGTTCTAAATAATGCAAAAGTTTTACCTGCCCGCTTTTTCGCACGGCGCTGCAGCGGCGGCAAGCTGAAGGGATTGTTTCTGGCCGAAAACGCCGCTGGTGTTTGGGAAGTGATGCTAAAAGGCGCTCGTAGAGTAAAGCCCGGCGAGAAGCTGTACCTGATGGACAAACAGAAGCAGAATTTTTGCACAGTGGTGGTACTCGAAAGGCTCAATGGGGGTAAATGCCGACTGAGGGTAGATGCTGGTAGCGATGCGGACACTATTCTTGATGAAATTGGCTTTCCGCCATTACCGCCATATATCAAACGAAATGATGACCCTGATATTGCTGCTGTAGATAAGCTGAGATATCAAACTGTTTACGCTCGCAAACTTGGCGCCGTTGCAGCACCCACAGCCGGGCTGCATTTTACAGACCAGCTAATCCAGCAATTAAAACAGGCCGGTATCTGCTTTGCATATTTGACCTTGCACGTAGGAGAAGGAACGTTTAAGCCGATAAGAACGAAAAATCTTGAAGGCCACCAGATGCATCAGGAACGATTCAGCATCGACGAGGAAAATGCCCAGATAATAAATGCAGCGAAAGATAAAGGTAGTCGGATAATTGCTGTGGGTACAACCTCAGCCCGAACTCTCGAAACGATTACAACCGGCTCACAGGTTCAAGCAGCCGCGGGTGTAACAAGTCTATTTATTAAACCAGGCTATAAATTTAAGATTGTCGATGCGATGATAACGAATTTTCATCTGCCCAAATCGACCTTGCTTGCATTGGTAGCTGCCTTTGCCGGGTTGGAGAATATATTGGTTGCATATCGATACGCCATTGAACAGCGATACCGTTTTTATTCATACGGCGACGCAATGCTGATAACCTGAGAGGTTTATTGTACATCCGGCTGAATATATAAAGCGGCTTGCTATTTGGGATTACTTTTAGTATTTTGTGGTTATGAGTATAGCAGGTTTACAATCCGGCAGAGGAGGCAGAAGGATTTTATCTGCTATCCGCCGGCTTTACGGCCTTTTAGCTATTCGTGCTTACAGTGTTATCATGTTCGGTGCGTTATTCTGTACGCTGGCGGTAAAATTCTTTCATTCCTGGCGTACTGGTTTGTTAAATGAATACTTTGAGTGGGTTCTTGCCGATGTTTCTGTACTATTAGGGATTGAGGTTATCCTGGCAATCATTTGTTTTCGGTGGCCCCGAAAATGGGTGATACGTACTGTTACATTTGCAGCGGCTCTTATCTGCGCTTGGTCTGTTATAAATGCCGGCTGGCTGATAAGAACGGGAACACAAATTTTGCCCTCAGTGCTTTTACCGTTATTTCGGTCACCGTTGAATGCGTTTCGCCTCGTTGGGGTTAACCTGATAAAAATGCCAAAAGCAGCTTTTGCTTTGCTTGGGCCCAGCGCGGTTGCTCTTGCCTTTTTCTTCTGCGTTTTGATAAGGCCTGAGAAGCCCGATTACAATAGCAGACGTTTTATTAAAAAGGTTGTTATTTCTGTCATCATAGTTATCAGCGCATCTGTGGTCCGCGGGGCAGTAGTCAGACATGGGTCGCAAGAGATAGCTTCGGTAGGGCTTCGCTATAACAGCCAGTTAAGAGCTATAGCAAGTTTGGTTTTATCTGATTACAGGCAGATACCGAATTCCAGGCGAAAGATACCCTACTTTGACGAGATAAAACTTGGGCTGAAACCGCAGCAGGCAAACCCCGTTAGAGATAATATCGGTAAATCGCCAGACACATCTTCGCTGCAGATTTCTAACGGGGCAAACCACAATGTAGTTATAGTAGTTCTTGAGGGAGTTCAGTACAACTACACTTCGCTCGCAGACAAGCAGAACGACTTAACGCCCTTTCTTGCAACTTTGGCAGAGCAGGGTGTTGGATTCGCAAACGCTCGCTCAACAGTGGCGCATACCACGAAGGCGTTGTTCTCACTTTTGACAGGGCGGTTTCCATCGGCGTCTCAGGACCTCGCCGAGACGGTCCCTGCTGTGAAGTGCTATGCAAGCATTGCTACGATTCTTAAAGAACAGTTGAATTTTCGGACGGCATTTTTTCAATCGGCCAAGGGTAACTTTGAATCTCGGCCCTCGCTGGTCTATAATCTTGGTTTTGATAAATTCTGGACAAGAGAGGACCTGGGTGACCCTAACAGCTTTCTGGGTTATCTGGCCTGCGATGAATTTTCAATGTTGAAGCCGATTACCGAATGGATAAAAGCTGATGAAGAGCCGTTTTTGCTGACGATTATGTGCTCTGTAACCCACGACCCTTATGTGGTTCCCAGATGGTATGCCGAGCCGGCTAAGGAGCCGGTGGACCGATATCGGCAGGCAATTTCCTATACAGATAAGTTTTTAGCTGCGCTGGATGAAGAACTCTGGAAGCTCAATATCAGAGATAAGACTATCTTTTGTGTTGTTAGCGACCACGGCGAGGCGTTTGGTGAGCACGGCCTTTTCGCTCACGAACGAATAGTTTTCGATGAGACCTTACACATACCATGGGTTGTGCGGGCTCCGTATTTAGTAAAGCCGGGGACGAGAGTCACAGAGCCGGTTAGCTCCGTTGATATGACGCCGACTTTGTTGGCTCTTTTGGGCTTTGACATCAGTTCTGCCGACTTTGATGGTGTCAATATTATTGACCGAATGTCGAGCGACCGTAAGGTGCATTTTTCCGGCTGGTTGTGGGAGGGTCCTGCAGGTTTTATAAAGGCAAGCCAGAAATTCATATACAATCCGGCGGACAAAATAGTTACTGTCTACGATTTGAGCATTGACCCAGTCGAACTGGTCAGGATAGAATTACAAGAGCAGCAGGCAGAAAAAATTGCTGATGAGATTGTTGCGTGGCGGCAAAACACCATTTTTCGCATTGACCAGCAACGAACCGGCAAAAAAATGCTCTTCGACCACTGGCTGTGCCGCTGGACTAACCGGGTTTGCACTGCTAAGTATCAGAATAAAGAGCAGCAGAGCACAGGGGTACGAGGACACAGGTAATAGCTCAGTAGTTGCATACCAAATGGTTAACTGTTGCAATGCATTTCATTTTTTTAATGTTTATATTTTTTGAAGCGGTGTTGTTTTTTATAAACATTATGTGAATTTCGTAGCCATTTGACATATTGCGTCCGATATATGCGTAAAGATAGGTTGTTTGGGCATAGTTGGCGTTGACAAAAAACAACGCAGTGTTAAATTGCGCAACTTGGCCGTTATGGATATAAAAACATTATGTAAAAATCTAACCATTTTTGCTGTAAGCTGTTAGGTGAAGCTATATGTAGTGTTTTTTCTTTGTTTGTTGTTACTGGTATATCTTTTGCACATACTTTTTCCTGCCTTTTTAAGGTTTTAAGGATATTGGGCGGAACATCCTAAAAACTTTAATTATATGGAGGAGGAAGATGGATCCGCCCGAGTCCGAAAAGTTCAAAATCAGCATTGTGTGGGGAAGAAGGAGCAAAGCTGATTTTGTTAACAATATAATACGGAGTCGTACCGGAGGAGGAACGACTCCGTTTATATTTGCGCAAAAATTCACCTTGTTGGCGAAAATAGGTTGCAACAAAGCATATCTTCTGATTTTTCAGGGTTTATTTTCCCTACTTAATTACAATCCCTGAGCGTATAATTAAGGCTGTTATGGAGCGTGCGATTTACAGGATTATTGATGCCAATTTTAATCGTGCCCGCGAGGGCGTTCGGATAATAGAAGAATTTTGCAGGTTTGCTTTGAACTGCAGCCCATTAGCTGAACGCGCCAAGCAGCTTCGCCATGAGCTTTCCTCGGCTATTGACAAACTCGATGCCGGCCGGCTCATCTCAAGCAGAGATACACTCGGTGATGTTGGTATTGGCAAAACTGTCGATAAGCAGCTTACGCGAGAAAGTCTGAACGATTGCTTTACCGCATCGTGTAAGCGGCTGACTGAGGCACTGCGCAGTCTGGCTGAGATGATACAGACACTAAATCGGCCCGTAGCTGAAACAATCGAAAAGTTGCGATATGAGGCCTACACGCTTGAGAAGGATATCGTTCTTTTCAGCGAGCCGGCTGAGAAGTTCAAACGAGTTGGGCTTTATGTAATAATCAGCAGCAATTTGCCTGCGGATGTTGTTTCTTTGACCAATCGCTGCGCTGCTGGTGGTGCCGACTGCATTCAGTTGCGAGCAAAAGACATCGAAGACGATAAATTCTTTGCCATTGCTGCTGAATTTGTAAAGGTTTGCAAGGCCGCCAATGTTCTTAGCATAATAAATGACCGTGTTGATATTGTAGTTGCTGCTGGTGCTGATGGTGTGCATCTCGGCCAAAATGATTTGCCCGTCGAGCAGGCACATAAGCTCCAGTTATCTCCGCTGATTGTCGGCAAAAGTACGCATTCGCTCGAACAATTGCGCAGCGCCTGCAGGGAGTATCCCACCTATGTGAGCTTGGGGTCTGTTTTTTCTACCGGCACGAAACCGGATGCTGAGCCAGTCGGGCTGGATTATGTCAGACAGGCGACGAAGGAGCTTGCCGATACCGGTATAGGTAGTGTTGCTATTGGAGGTATAACGCCGGAGAATGTCGAAGATGTTTTGAAGGCCGGTGCTAGGGCGATTGCGGTCTGCTCTGCGGTGACTAACGTCGGAGACCCGATGACGGCATGCCGAGCACTTAAAGAGAAAATCGCTACTTTTAATGAAGAAATGGCCGTTTGAAGACTTAGATTGGCCCGCATATAGAAGGAAAACCCTATATGAATTATCCACTAACGGCATAATCTCTTAAATAGGTCTCTGCAAACTTCGTAGAATCCGGATAGATTGTCTGTTCATAAACCGTTCAGCAAAGGCAGATTTAGAGGTCTAATTTGTCAACAAGTCTAAGTCTTTTGTTTTCAAGAATTTATGAGGTGCAAGCTTTGTTTTTAGAAGGCTGCAGGATAAAGTAACGTGAAACGCTTTTGGTTTTACCTAATATTCCCAACATCGTCAAAAAAGGTAGAATTTAAGTTATCAACAGGTTATCCACAAGGCCAAGGCGGCTGCAAAGACCGATTTGACGGTCGCCTTTGGAGCTGAATAATGTGAAAAAAAACGCAGAGGGATTGTAAGTATTTGTAGGCACAGCTTATAAATAAAATAGCAATCGGGTGGAACATTTGATATTTTAGTTTTTCGAATTACGCTCATGTTAATGAGCAGTGAGTCAAAAGAAATTCGAGATAGAAGTTACTGTCAGGAAAGGTTCAAATGAAAAGAAGTTCTTTGATTACTATCGGTGAATCTATCCACGCTTCAATTCCAAAAACCGGCAAGGTAATGAAGCAGTTGGCGGAGCTCGGTCGAGACGGCTATTCAGTGCCGAGTGAGCCATTAGATTATATCAGGGTATTGATTGAATCTCAGGCGGATGAGGGTGCTGATTACATAGCTGTCAATCTCGATGCCTTTGGCGAGGATGACCCGCAAGTTGCCGTCGATATGATGGTCGGGTACGTCCGGCTGGTCCGCAAGTGGGGCAGGGGGGTGCCGATTTGCATCGACAGCAGCAATGACGACGTTCTGACAGCCGGATTGATAGAGTGGTACAATACCGCCGAACAGGTCAAACAACCGCTGATAAATTCGGTCAAGATATATACAGTTGATAAAATACTGGCATTGAAGAAAAAATACGATTTTGCATTTATTGGCCTTTTGGTCAGCGAGGGTAAGCCCACCGGTCCCGGCGGCTCACATTCTGTCGATGAGCTGTATAATCTGGCAAAGCGGATATTTGATGTTGCGGTCGGGCAGTATAAGTTTAAGCCGGAGCAGATTTTCTTTGACTCAACCGTATTTCCCTTGGCGATAGATATGCCGATGGAGCCGAATGTGCCGGGTTATACCTACCGGACATTCGAGACAATAAAGAGAATCAAAAGCGACCCGAAGATGAAGGGAGTGCACTTTTCGCTTGGAATAAGCAATTGCGCCCAAGATTTGCCGGGACGAAAGGTGGGCATCTGCCGAGCTTATCTGGCAAAGGTGATGGAATACGGCCTTGACGCTGCCATTGTAAATGTTGCGCATCACTACGGCCGGGTTGAGCCGGCAGCGGAGTTATTGGAATTGGTTGACGCCTATGCAAAGATGGACGGCTCAGTGCAAAGTTTAAATAAGGCAATGGAACTGATGGGTAAGTTCTGCAGAGAAAGCAGAGAATCTGCTTAAATATAGCAAAGCTGATACGTATAAAATTACAGTATCAACAGACTCACTGCCATAATAAACATTCCTGAGACAACGCCTGCGATGGCCAAGTGGCCATGGCCGTATCGGTGGGCCATAGGCACCAGCTCGTCGAGAGAGATGTAAACCATTACGCCCGCAATAAACGCCAGAAGGCCGGCAAGAACGGCCGGTGTTAAGAACGGCAGCAGTATCAAGTAACCTATGACGGCACCGACCGGCTCTGATATGCCGGACAGAAACGAATAAAAGAACGCTTTGTTCTTGTTTTGTGTTGCATAAAAAATGGGTACTGATACTGCAATTCCCTCCGGGATGTTATGGATAGCTATGGCTATAGCAATAAATGCGCCGAGCTTCACATCACCGAGTACAGAGGCAAAAGTGGCTAATCCTTCGGGGAAATTATGGATGCCGATGGCCAAAGCGGTTAAAAGGCCTGTCCTCATAAGTCGGCGCGGGTCTCGTGTGGCGGTAGGTTCATCAAGCCCCTCAAAGTCGTGCGGATTTTCCGGCTCGGAAATCAGTAAATCTATCAAACCAATGAATACTATGCCCACGAAGAAAGAAACCAAACCCCAGTATTTCCCAACAGTTGCTAATGAATCGGGTAAAAGCTCCATAAAAGATATATAAATCATCACGCCGGCCGACAAACCCAGTGAAAATGACAGATAAGCTATTTTGGGCTTTTTAATAAAATAAGCGATGGTACTGCCTATTCCGGTGGAAAGCCCCGCCAAAATGGTAAGTATGAAAGCTATGCCCAGATTAGATGACACATCCATAGCCAAACTCGATATCTAACGGCTGTGCCGTTCGTAGCGCAGCGAAGAACGGAGAGGGCGGGATTCGAACCCGCGGTACGGTAAACCGCACACACGCTTTCCAAGCGTGCTCCTTAGGCCACTCGGACACCTCTCCATTATTGGCCAATAGGCGCTGGTCATTAGAATTTAGTTTTTAGTCTTTTATCTTTGGCCTTTTTTAAGTATATATCACTAAAGAAGCATCTTTTCAATTGGTTTTTGAGCTGCAATAGCTGCGGTTTTCTATGGAAAAATGAACCATTCAGGCCGAACTTAAGACTAATAGAGTAAATGGAAAACGAACTTTCTAATATTGAAGGCCGGTTGTTAGTTATGGGTGCCAAAGGTAACGGCGCCCCAGCAAAGGAGAAATAAAATGAACGAGGAACAGATTAAGAGAGTTATTGAAAATGCCTATGATGAATCGAAAGAGGATACAATATGGTCAATGGTAAAAGACTTCTACAATAAGAAGATGCTGTCCTTCGTAATTTTTCTCTGGGGATGGGCTGTCATTTTTATCGCAGGGGCTGTTTATTGCGGCATCAAATTTTTTGAGGTTGAACAAACCAAATCTCAGATTATGTATGCTGCTATATTTGTATGCCTCATCCAGTATATGGCCATGATTAAGATTTTTGCCTGGCAGATGATTCACAGAAATAACATCACGAGAAAAATGAAGAGACTGGAATTCCGCATCGCTGAATTATCTGAGACCGTGAAAAACAAATAGCGAAAAGTCACTTGTTTTTTCAAGGAAAGGAAAGACTATGAAAGCAATACGACAAATCGGTTCGCTGGCCTTTGTGCTTGGGCTATTCGTGGTGGTATTTGCCGGGATACCATGGCACGTGCTTACTACCGATGACCCAGTCGTGCCCTGGTGGCTGCGGCTCGCGGTCTTCTGTCTTCTGGGTGGCATCCTTGTGGTTCTGGTGACACTGGCTCTCGAACAAAAAACAGGCAAAAGGCCAGCAGAGGTACTACTACAACCCGAGTCTGAAGCAGGAGTTTTGCTATTGAATTCCGCAGAGGTGCCCGGCCGTCAGATACGTGAGATTCTCGGCCTCATTCAAGGCCATACGGTATATGCTATCTGGCTTGGCAAAGACCTGTCTGCTCTAATCAGACTTATACTTGGCGGCGAATTGACTGAATACACAGAGATGATGGGAATGGCCCGGTCGACAGCCACTAACAGGATGATGGCGCAGGCGGCAGAGATGGGAGCAGATGCAATAATCAACGTTCGCTATATGACAACTTCTGTCGTGGGAAGTGCCGCTGAGCTTTTAGTTTACGGCACCGCCGTCAAGCTCAGCTAAGAAATCACCCTTTAATAAGAATATTTTTTGTAGCTTTGTAGATTCAACAGGAGGTGAACTTATGCAATGCCGAGACTTGGGACGCACGGGCTGGAAAGTTTCTGCCATCAGCTTTGGTGGCTGGGCAATTGGTGGCACATGGGGTCCGGTCAAAGATGCCGAATCTTTGGCCGCGTTACACCGGGCCGTAGAGCTTGGCGTTAACTTCTTTGATACAGCCGATGTCTATGGCGATGGTCATAGTGAGCGCCTGGTGGCTCAGCTGCGCCGCGAATGCAGTGAAACCATCTACATTACCACGAAGGCCGGTCGGCGGTTAAATCCGCACACTGCAGAAGGCTATAACCGAAAAAATCTCACGTCCTTTGTCGAGCGGAGTCTTAAAAACCTGGATACAGACGCCCTTGATTTGCTTCAGCTTCATTGTCCGCCTGTCCAGGTTTACTATATGCCTGAAGTTTTTGGAGTGCTTGATGACTTGGTTGAAGCGGGCAAAATCCGCTACTACGGCGTCAGTGTCGAAAAGGTCGAAGAAGCCCTCAAGGCAATAGAGTTTCCCAATGTTCAATCAGTGCAAATCATCTTTAACATGTTCCGCCACCGACCTGCTGAGCTTTTGTTTGAGCAGGCCCGCAAGCGTAAAGTTGGTATCCTGGCCCGCGTGCCGCTGGCCTCCGGAATGCTCACGGGAAAGCTAAAACCGGATACTACATTCGCGTCTGACGACCATCGAACTTTTAACCGTAAAGGTGAGGCCTTTGATAGGGGCGAAACTTTCTCCGGTGTGGATTACAACACCGGCTTGCAAGTCATTGACCAGCTAAAAGCTATCTGTCCAGCGGAAATGACTATGGTCCAGTTTGCCCTGCGATGGATTCTGATGTTTGATGCTGTAACGTGTGCCATCCCCGGTGCGAAGCGGCCGTCACAGGTCGAACAGAACTGCTCTGCCGCGGATATGCCCTCTTTCTCTGACGAGATTATGGCCAAGGTACGTACAATCTACGATAAACACATCCGCGAATTAGTACACCATTACTGGTAGACTTTGCCAATAGTTTATCCGTCAACCTTTGTCTATTAGTTACTAACGGGCCTTTGTAGTAGTGACATTACTGGTTTGTACCAACCAGTCGATAACTTACGAAAGCTGCATTCTGACTACCAGGCGACCATGAGTGGACGTTGATTGTTCCCTGACCGCCGAATAATCTGGTTAACACCTGTGGTTTACCTCCGCAAGTCGGCATAATTCGCAATGCCACCTTTTTATTAGGCGGATGCCCTTCTATAATTTTATCATAGGAAAGAAAAACAGTCCACTTCCCGTCAGGAGAGGGGTGGGGAAACCAGTCAGCATATTCCTCATCGAAGGTAATTTGCGTTTGATTCTTGCCGTCCGCATCCATTCGCCAGATTCGCATCACACCTGTTCGCTCGGAATTGAAATATACATATCGGCCATCGTGAGAATATTCCGGCCCGTCATCCAGCCCTTCGGCATCAGTTAAGCGCAATTCCTGCCCCCCGGCAACAGGTATAATATAGATATCGAAGTTGCCATTTCTTTCCGCACAGTATGCCAGAGTTTTACCGTCCGGCGACCAGCCGTGCCAATAGGACGGCCCCAGTTCGGTTACCTGTCGAGGTATTCCTCCTTCGCTTGGAAGTACGTAGATAAGCGACTTTCCCTTGTGATGATGGCTTATCGCTATTTGTTTTCCATCGGGCGAGAACCCGTGGTCATTGTTGCATTGAACTGCAAAATCAGTATTTAATTGCTTTGGCTCTCCGCCGTCGACATCGATTGTATATAACTTTCCCTTGCTGTTGAAAAGCAGATACTTTCCATCGCGTGACCAGTTTGGAGCTTCGAAGTGCTTGTAAGAAGAGTAAATTACCTTTCTAACGCCTGTTTCAATATTAATGATTTCTAAATTACTTTCTAAGCTGTTGTTTATGATGCCTGTAAATCCCTTTTTCATATTGTTGCTTATGATATATCCGTATAATCATCATTTTTTAATTTGGAGTTTTGTCCTCTGCGATTTTGGAAGAACCGTTGTAGTAATTGCGAACATTCATCAGCTAAAACGCCGCTTGTAACTTCAAGGCGGTGATTCAGCCGGCCATCTGTAACGATATTATATAAGCTTTTCACCGCTCCTGTCTTTGGGTCGTCACAGCCATAGACTAATCTATCCATTCTTGCCAAAACCAGAGCGCCGGCACACATAGGGCACGGCTCCAAAGTAACGTACATTGTGCAGCCGTTCAGTCGCCAGCTTTCGAGAAACGCCGCTGCCTGTGTCAGCGCGATTATCTCTGCGTGAGCGGTGGGGTCCTGTAGCTGCTGGCGCTGATTGTAGGCCTTGCCGATGATTTGCTCTTTATAAACAATAACCGCCCCAATCGGCACATCGCCATTTTCCTCGGCAACCTTCGCCTGCTCAATCGCAAGACGCATAAAATGTTCATTGTCATTTGGATTTTTCATTGTTGTCAAACCTGTTTAGCTACGGCCCCTTCCTACATTGCTTTCTTTTTTCCTGTCCCATGTGTAAGTTAGAGATCCGGGTTCCACATCATGTGCTTCCAAGATTCCGGTGCACCTACAAGTAATCCCATTTCCTCTTCGGTTTCTCTGGTAGGTTCACTGCATGGGACACCCTTGTAAGAATCGATTAATGCCCTAAAAGCAGGCACCTCTGCACATTTGGGGCTAAAGTACAGGTTGATTTCGTCATTTCTTGACCATCCACCTTCAAACAGAGCAAGTTCATTCCTTGGTCGGTGTGTGGTGTGGAGAAAGAGTTTTTTGAAGTCATCTTGGATCTTATTTTTGCCCACCTCGTCGGCTGAAAGTGTGATTTTATACCATTGCATAATCAGATCTACTCCTTTTTTGGGTATCTTGTGTTGCCAAAGCAATCACGTAGTTCTGTGAGGCGGGCTTAAGCCCACCCTACGAGACTTACAATAGGATATTTGCAAGGACAAGTGTGATAATCCATATAATAATAGTAATAAACTTATAAATTTTCTTTTGCTTGGGGTCGTCCGCGCCATATGTTGCCATAATAGAAAGACAACCTAAAGCAAATAATCCAATAAAAAGCCACTTCATTACTTATAGCATCCTCTAATTTTCAGGGACGGATACTTGGTATTCTTAACTTTTCACCTAACTGCTATTCACCTGCTCTATTTTCTTTTTTCTAGGCCGTTAATCAGGCCGGAAATCATCTTGGAAATAGTTTCGAGATGATTAAGCAGGTCCGAAAGTTTAGCATCAGAAATCAATTGTTTTCGCTTCGCAATTTCCAATAGCGGAATACATTCCTGTACACTGCCACGAGCTATGATAAAGAAATTTCGTCTATCCTTTTTTGTATATCTGCCATTGCCTTCTGCGATATTAGTCGCTATTGATAGAGATGCTCTATTGAGCTGGTCTGTCAGAAAGTAATATCCTTTAGGGAATTCATCGGTAAGATTTATAACCTTCTCGGCTAAGTCTACAGATTTTTGATAGACTTCGAGATTTTCAAACATAAAAGGCATTCTAGAATCCTTTTTTGAATAGTTGAGCAGTAGAGCAGTTGACCGCAGTTTCGCATTTTCACCTGTTCCACTGTTCAAATGCTCACCTGCTCTATTTTTGCCTTTGGCAAAAATACCCCCAAGGGGACTCGAACCCCTGTCGCCGGGATGAGAACCCGGTATCCTAGGCCGCTAGACGATGGGGGCAATATTTTCAAATCCGAAATTCTAAATTCTAAATCCGAAACAAATTCTAATTTCCAAAATCAATACAAGTGGTCTTCTATTCGAAAAGGACTTTTAACTTTTCCTTATCAGCGGGGTCAATCTGGTTCTGGTCCGTCCAAACTGCCAAATCCAGACTTTTTCTACAGTGACAATCCTCACGAACAAGCTCAGCGTCACTTTGTAAAACGGCCTTTATAAGTTCCAGAGAATTTTTTGTTGCTGTTTGCAAATTTGCGATTATCTCTTTGAGCAGAGTTTGTTTTTCTTTTGCAGCATCATGTCCCCCATGGGTGGACCAACAATCATAATCGCTAACCAATGCAACAAGTGCGTAGCAGATTTGCGCCTCTCTTGCCAATTTTGCTTCCGGCAGGGCGGTCATGCCGATGAGGTCGCCGCCCCAGAGCCGGTGCATATGTGATTCTGCCTGCGTAGAAAACTGAGGCCCTTCCATACAAATATACGTGCCCTTCGGGTGTGTCCTTATTTCCATATCTTTTGCTGCATCTATAAGTATTTTTCGCACCCGCCAGCAGGTTGGCTCAGCCATTTCGCAATGCACCGCACCAAAGCCGCTGAAGAAGGTATTTGTCCGTTTGAACGTTTTATCGATAAACTGGTCAACGATGACCAAATCACCCGGAGCAGTTTTCTTCTGAAGCGAACCTACCGCACCGCTGCTGATTATCGTGTGTACGCCGAGCGATTTGAAGGCAAAAATATTGGCTGCAAACGGGACCTCGCTCGGTGAGAGTTTGTGTCCCTTGCCGTGCCGGTTCAAAAACGCGATTTTCTTCTTGCCGAACCTGCCGACCAAAACAGGTGCGCTCGGCTTTCCGAACGGCGTCTCGATATCGTGAGATTCCACATCATTTATCTGCTCGACAAGTGCATCGCCCAGCCCCGTGCCACCTATGATACCCACTAACTCTTCGCTCATTTCTAAATAAACTCCTTTCTCAAACTGTTGGTAATAGTACTTGTTTTCTTTTCTTTTTGCAATAGTTTTCGACTCTCGATTTGCAGGATGGTAGCAACTTTTTGTTTGATTTCGTATAATTACTGGCTATGAGCTTGTCTGAAGACATAAAACAAAAAGCCATCAAATTAGGCTTCGACCTTGTTGGTATAACGGGAGCCGGGCCTGTAGATACCGCGCAGGTTGAATTCTTAGCCGGCTGGTTGAAGTCCGGCTATGCAGGGCAGATGAGTTATCTGCACCGAAACTTTGAAAAACGCATCAATCCTGCCAATCTGCTGGAGGGTGCTCAATCGGTAATCTGTGTCGGCTTGAACTACAAACCACCTTTATGCGCGCCGTTATTGCGAGCGAGGCGCAGCCGAGCGCGACAATCTTATCTTGACGATGCAACAGCCCCCATCGGCAAGATAGCGAGCTACGCCTGCTATGAAGACTATCATGTATTTATAAAGAAGCAATTGCGAAAGCTGGTTGACTTTATCGCTTCCGTTGCCGGCCGAGAGCATAAATTCAAAATCTGCGTTGACTCAGCCCCATTGGCTGAGAGGGCATTGGCTGCACGAGCCGGCCTGGGATTCATCGGGGAAAATTATATGCTGATTAATCCCACACTCGGCCCGCAAATATTCTTGGGTGAAATAATAACAACCCTGAAACTATCAACTGATAAACCAATTGCAGGCGATTGTTCTGACTGCAATAAATGTATCGCCGCCTGTCCGACCGGTGCCTTGAACCCTGACGGCCGATTCGACGCCAATAAGTGTATAAGCTATTTGACGATTGAATATAGAGGCTGGATACTTGCCGATTTAGCTGAAAAAATCGGCGACCGGCTTTTTGGCTGTGATGAATGTGTCCTCGCTTGTCCCTATCAACAAAAAGCACCTGTATGCAAAAACACAGAGTTTCAATTTTATAGCGACAGGGTGGAATTTGACCTACAGCGGATTCTTAAAATGACCGAAGGGCAGTTTCAGGGCGAATTTACTGGTTCGGTTATTTTGCGTCCAGGTCTTGACCAGCTTAAAAGAAATGCCAAGATTTGTCTTGCTAATTCAAAAAAGTGAGCAGAGTTATGGATAAAGAATACATCAAGAAACTTGCTAAAAATCCCCAGATACGAGTTACGAGTGATTATGGAGCGAGGAAGGCATCGGATTGGCAGGAGGGCAGCTCACAACCTTTAACTTCAAAGCCAGGTTGCATGTGTTGTAGCGTGAATATATCATCAGCACCGATGCGACGGCCTTTTATGAATTTGACAGAGCCGTCACCAAACAAAACATTTTGGCCGCGGCGATTGTGATTGTCGCTGTTGATGGCGAATAACCTTTCGGTTAACAGAAGCTTAAATTCACCGGAATTGTCGGCTTTCAAATCATCAAAGATAGGATTGGAATCTGCCATTATCGGTTCTTTTCCGAATGTGCTTGGAGCATTGGGACACCTTATTCGAATACTGTAGCTTATGTGTCTTTTGTCTGGAAAATCGTTGTAGTTTTGCATGTTACAGCGATTAAATTGAATTGCTCGGCCATGTGTTTTGCCGGGACAGATAAAGTCGGCTGGCTCGACATATTTATTTTTTACTAGTAACCATACACCGCGGGTGTTGGAGCGGTTTTCTTTGCCTTGTTCACCCACCTTCCACCATGGTGTGCCAGCCGCCATTGCTGTCATTGGTGGTTTACCGTCGTGGTCGGAAACGTAATTATTTAAGCCCTGAAAGATGTTCCCCAATTGCATCTGGCAGCGCTGCTGCCAGGATTTCTGACGGGCATAACTTAGCCACGGAAGCAGCACGCTGGCGATAAGCAGAACCGCAGCTGCCATCGCTGCCAGTTCGCTAAGGTTATGCCAGAACGAAACCTTAGTAGTAACTGTCTGTTGTTCGTCGGCGAGCAATTGCTTGAGCTCAAGATGGCCTGAATTTGCAAGACTAATGACTCGCCAAATGGTGCCCTCTGCCAGCTCATCCGGGCATGGCTCACACTCTATGCTATCAAGAGGTGTAAGAGCGGCTTTGAGACAGGAGTAAATTTTGGCAGCTTCTTCGTTGGAGGCGATAAGCGCCTTGGCTTCGGCACTTTCTTGTTCGGATGTCAAGCCAACAGCGTAATCAAATAATAGTTGTTTTTGCTCGTTGTTTAGCGGTCTCATTTATCTTTGCTCCCGAATGAAGCTTTCCACTCCTTTGCAAAACGGCCAACAGCCGTGTGGAGTCTACTTTTGACCGTTCCGATAGGTATACTTAACATCTTGGCCATTTGTTTGTAGGAAAATTTGTTAAAATATGCCAAAATCAAAATTTCCCGTAAATTTTCGGGCATATTCGTTATAATCTGCCCCACTCGCAAGCTGGTTTCGCCTTTTTCCAGTTCTTCGTAAGGCAGTACTGTGTAGGAGGTAATGGTATTTATTACCTCGTCGAAGGATAAGTCCTGCGAATCTGCTATAGTGCCTATGGGCACTGCGGCTGTTCGTCGGGATTTTCGAAGGGCGTCCTTTGCTTTGTTGGCAGCTATGGTGAACAGCCAGGGGCGTAAAGGCCGAGTGGGGTCGAAGCTGTCCCTGCTGGTAAATAGCTGCAAAAAGGTCTCTTGAAAGACGTCTTCAACAAGTACCTGTTGGTTTAGAAACTGCCTCAAGAACACGTAAAGACCGTTCTTATAACGATTTACAATTTCGCTAAATGCAGCTTCATCACCTTTTGCGAAGTTGGCCAGAAGCTCCGCATCTGTCGGATTTTGCGAGGCATTTTTCACAATTTAAGCTCTTAAAGAAAAGGATAGATAACAGATAGTATTATAAGCAATTTAGATACAAATTAAAATCTTTATTACAAGATGCTTATGTAAATCGTCGGATACGACAATCTTAGTTTAATCTCAACTTTATTGTAGAGCAGCCCGTTGATTTAGGTAATTTAGCTGGTCATATCGGACATGCGAGCGTGAAACCTTTTTAATTGCTTATTGCTTTTCTACAATTTACTATTAAGACTGAAAATTTTTAATGAATCCTGTTAGACATTCGCTTGCCCCTGCGTCTCCCGACGCAAGTCGGGGCAGCGGGGAAGGCAAGGAATGGTTAAGTATGGTAAGAAAAGAGTTGTCTAACGGGATGAACAACTGAAACTATAAGGTTGGATTTCCATGGTTGGGATTATTTCCAATCCTGATACGTACGGAAAACTGCAGATACTCAGTGCAGACGCTCAGTATGATTTGGCGTGTGCATGCGGCAGTAATAAAGATGAGCATCGCAGGCGAAGCACAGAGGGTAAATGGATATATCCTGTAACACTTCCAAACGGAGGCAAAAGCACGCTGTTTAAGACGCTGATTTCAAATGTATGCACGAATGACTGCAAATACTGTCCGCTTAGAGAGCAGATGGATATTCGACGCTGTAGTCTCAGGCCGGAGGAGACGGCGAAAGTATTTCTGGATTACTACGAACAGCGGAAAGTTTACGGGCTATTTCTAAGTTCAGGAGTCCTGGGGTCGGCTGATGCAACAATGGGTCGGCTCAACGGTGTGGCGAAAATACTGCGAAAAAAATATGGCTTTAAGGGCTATATTCATTTGAAGATTATTCCGGGGGCCAGTGCAGCGGCGATAGAAGAGGCGGTTTCATTGGCCAGCGCGGTGTCGCTTAACATTGAGACACCGGGGGAAAAGAACCTGGCGAAACTGTCGGAAAAGAAAAATTATATCCGCGATATCATTGAGCCAATAAAGCTGATAAGCAAATTGGTCGGTCGCGGGTCAAGATACGAGGGGACAAAACAAACGACACAGTTCATCGTGGGGGCGGCTGGGGAATCAGATGTCCAGATTGTAAAGTATATGTACGGGCTGTACGAGCGATTGAGAATGAACAGGGTATACTTCAGCGCTTATCAGAAAGACCTGGGAGACGAATCTATAGCAGTTAAGCAGACTGGATTGGAAAGACCAGCCGATGTATTTATGAGGGAACATCGGCTATACCAGGTGGATTTTCTGCTTCGCAAATATGGCTTTGCGGAATCGGATATTATTTTTAATGAGGATGGTGATCTTTCGTTGGCTACTGACCCTAAAGAGGCGTGGGCGAAGAGACATCCTGAGTTTTTCCCGATAGATGTTAATCGAGCGTCGAGAGAGGCCCTTTTGCGGGTGCCCGGCCTCGGGTTGGTGACAGTGAAAAGGATTTTGGAGCAACGTAAAAATAATCGTATAATGCATCTTGAAAATATTGGCAAGGTGGGGCTTAGATTAGAAAAGGCAGGGAAATATCTGACTTTTTAAAAATCGGACAGGAAAACTGTAAATGGTTTATCATCGTTTAACACAAAATCATAGGAGATAATATTATGGCGGTCGTTATACAAAATTGGCAGAAATTACTCTGGGCTTCATTCGGACTTATAACTGTAGTAGTTGTCGCTTTAATATGTCATTATGTTTTGCTTTTAATGCTTCCTCGCATAACCAGACGAACAGCAACCCGAATTGACGATTCTATAATCAGACACTTACGTGAACCTGCAAGATGGATAATGATATTCCTTGGCATTCGACTGGTTTTGCCGCTGTTTAATATGTCCGTAGAATTCCAGGAATTCTTAAGACATATCTTCAGTTTGGCAGTGGTTGCTTTGGTGTCGTGGCTGCTAATCAAAAGCACTAACATTCTTGATGACTATGTCCTAAGACGTTTTGACGTTGACCAGAAGGACAATCTCAGGGCCAGGAAGATACATACTCAGTTGAATGTTATTAAACGAATAGTAATTACGGTCGTAGTTATAATAGCTGCGGGAACGATGCTGATGACCTTTGACAAGGTTCGTCAGCTCGGAACAACAATTTTAGCATCGGCAGGGATAGTAGGCATCGTAGTTGGTCTGGCTGCCCAAAAGACAATCGGGACTTTCATAGCCGGTCTTCAGATAGCTCTGACTCAGCCGATTCGCATAGACGATGTGGTCATTGTAGAAGGCGAATGGGGTCGAATTGAGGAAATTACCTTAACTTATGTTGTGGTAAAAATCTGGGATTTACGGCGATTGGTCGTTCCGATTACTTATTTTATTGAGGAGCCCTTTCAGAACTGGACACGTGCTACAGCAGACCTGTTGGGTACTGTCTTTCTTTATGTTGATTATACGGTGCCTGTAGAGGCCGTGCGGAAGCAGCTACAGAAAATTCTAAAGAAGTCCAAACACTGGGACGGCAAGGTATGCGTCCTGCAGGTTACAAACACAACAGACAAGACAGTCGAGCTAAGGGCTCTTATGAGCGCGGTAGATGCTTCAACTGCATGGACTCTCCGTTGCGAGGTCCGCGAGAAGCTTGTATTATTTATCCAGGATAAATATCCGAATGCCCTTCCCAAGGTGCGGGCTGAATTTGAGAAATTGCCGACGTAAGGCAAAGTTATTTTTTAAAGAAGGCCGCTAAAATGTGGTTCAAAACGGAAGAAAATCTAACGGAGCAGCAGGTTCAGTCAGGCCTAAGTTATGTTATCAGGGATGGAATAGCCTCCCAGGCGATGGGGATATTAACCGGCGGGGCGTTTTTAGTGGCTTTTGCCATCAAGCTCGGAGCCTCGAACCTGGTCATTGGTTTGTTAGCTGCCATTGGGCCATTAGCTCAATTACTGCAACTTCCTTCCATAATTTTAGTTGAGAAGATACGAAACAGACGGGCTATCGTAGTAGTGGCTGCCGCTTTAAGTCGATTATGCTGGTTATTGGTTGTGTTGGTACCGTTCTTGTTCGGAACTCGAACAGGTCTTGCAGTTTTATTGGGAGCAATGGTCGCGGCTTCTGCCTTTGGGGCGGTTTCCGGCTGTAGCTGGAATTCATGGATGCGGGATTTGATACCACAGAACATCTTAGGTTCATTTTTCTCGAAACGGATGAGGATAGCAACGGGAGTGGGTATAGGGCTAAGTTTATTGGCTGCTGTTTATCTTGACCTGTGGAAGAAATTATTGGCCGACTATGAGGTGTACGGATATTCAGTTTTGTTTTTGCTGGGCGTCGGAGCAGGTGCAATGGGGGTTTATTTTCTGGCACGAACACCGGAAAAGCGTATGCCTGCTCCTGAGCAGAAAACAGGGATGTTAAAGTTGCTTGCCCAGCCGTTCAAGGATGAGAACTTTCGCAAGCTAATTGCATTTATGTGCTCGTGGAATTTTGCGGTCAATCTGGCTGGGCCTTTCTTTATGGTATATATGCTCAAACGTCTGGGATTGAGTATGTCATTTATCATCGCTCTTTCGATAGTCAGCCAGGTTTTGAATTTTGCTTTTCTTAAAATCTGGGGCAAATATACAGACCGATTCAGCAATAAATCGGTGTTGGCAATCTGTGGCCCTTTGTTCATATTATCGATTTTAGCGTGGACGTTTACAACAATGCCGGAGAAATACTTTCTGACGATACCGCTTTTGGTTGCAATCCATATCGTGATGGGGTTATCATCTGCCGGTGTTTCTCTGGCTTCCGGCAATATTGGCTTGAAGTTAGCACCGCAGGGTCAGGCAACGGCCTATCTTGCTGCCAATACGATAATGAACTCAATAGCGGCAGGGATAGCACCTATTTTAGGTGGTAAGTTTGCTGACTTTTTTGCCAATCGCCAGCTTGAGTGGACATTGAAATATACCGGTCCAGGCCGCGAATTTACTTTGCCTACGTTGAATCTTCAGCAGTGGGACTTTTTCTTTGCATTGGCGTTTCTGATTGGTTTGTATTCGCTTCATCGACTGGCTATGATAAAAGAAGAAGGTGAGGTTGAAGAAAAAATAGTTATGAATGAGCTGTTTTCCGAAGTTAGCGGTCAGGTTAGGACGCTATCATCGGTAGAGGGGCTGCGACAAATGGTAAGTTTCCCGTTTTCCATCGTAAGAAGTTTGACAACCAGGGTTATGGCCAAACCATCAGAAACAAAAGAACCAGTTCCGTGATATTTCACACTTGAGAATAAAGTTTTTTAGGGAAATATGATAAGAACAAAGATTATAGCCACGTTGGGTCCTGCCAGTAGCACTGAGGCGATTTTACGTAAGATGTTTATCAGCGGCCTGGACATTGTTAGGCTGAATTTTTCTCACGGCAGTCATTCAAGCCACATCAAATTAGCAGGACTTGTCCGGACTCTTAATAAAAAGATGAGAAGGTCAATCAAAATCATGCAGGATTTGGAGGGTTATCGTATAAGAATCGGGAAATTAGAAAATCCTGTTACCTTAAAGAAGGGTAGACAGATTTATCTTACTCAGGAAAATATAATCGGCACAAAAAACGAGGTGCCTTTTGATTATCAAGGGGCGCTGGAGCCAATAAAGCCGGGCGATTTAATTTATGCAGATGATGGCAAAATCACCTTTGAGGTTATGTCAATCGAAAATAAGCGGTTGAGAACAAAGGTGGTTAACGGTGGAGAATTGAAGGAAAATAAAGGGGTCAACATACCGGCAGCCAAATTGGAGTTTGAACCGTTTACTGAAAA
>CAZOQJ010000010.1:0-32117 GCA_964581905.1 uncultured Pirellulales bacterium | reverse complement strand
AGAGCAGTTCTTACGGTCTTTAGGTTTTATTGAATTTCGAGTCCGCCATCACGATACCGTTGCTCGAATCGAGGTCAGCTTGCAGAATATCGATAAAGTTACAACCGAGCCGACCCGCTTAAAAATAGTAGAGAAGTTAAAATCACTCGGCTTTAAGTTTGTAACCATCGACCTGCAGGGCTACCGCACCGGCTCGCTGAACGAAACGTTGTCGGACGAGGAAAAGCAAAAGCACACAGGTAAAAAGTAAAAATGCTATCCCCAGATTTCCTCACCCAGTACCAGCCCGAACGTTACGGCTCAGACTCGCGGATTTTTTGCCTTGCCTGTAACCGGTGGTTCAAAGCTCTTTCTTCTCACCATCTCAACGTATTCTACAAAGCCTTTGGTGTAATGAGACATTTTGAATGTTTGATAGAAGTTCTCATTTGCTAAGAGATTAGTCATCATCTCGTCAAGGATTGGGGTTATAATGTCGCGCCTTACGAAGCCTGATTTCGCTTCAATGAAATGCTTCTCAAAAATGTTCAAAACTCTAAGGTAGGCCCATCGCTGCTTGGCTGAGTTATCAAGATCACTTCTAATTTCTTTCTGGTAGAACAAGTTCTCGTAGATATCTAGAACATCTTTGTCATCGACGGCCGCTTGGATGATCTCGTTAAAATCATCTATCAATGAGCGATAGGAACTCAACGCGCTCTCGCGCCGGCTATACCATAGAGCCAGAGTAGATATAAGAAGAGCGATAATCGAAAAGATCAGACTCAAATATTCCATCGTTGATTTCCTTCGAAACTATTTATTATATGGTTCCATATAAAACGCCGGTGAGATAGAAGCCGGCGACGACAGATATAAATCAAAAGTTAAAAGTCCGCGATTTAGAGTATTATAGCGGGGATTGGGGGGAAAGGCAAGAGAAATTTTCGATTTCCCATCAACCATAAGAATATCAGGTTGCATTCCCCGGCATTTTGTGTTATAAATATTCATCCGTAATCAGTGGCAAATAATAAGTGTATGTAACGGTAGAACATATGGAAACAACGGAATTAAAATCAGCGATATCGGAGTTGGCGGCCCGGATTGAAAAAATCCGGGACTGGCTTTGACTTGCCCAGTAAAAAATCGCAACTACAAACGCTCGAAAATAAAATGAGCCAGGCGGGATTCTGGGACAATCCCAACTCGGCTCAGTCCGTTGTATCCCAGCTAAGCGCACTTAAATCGGTAATCGAGCCGGTGGAAGAAATTCTACACGAGATTAAAGATGTCCAGGAGCTGTTTGAATTAGCAGCCGACGAAGATGAGCAAAAACAGGTAGAAGAAGACCTGCGAAAACTTGTCAAAAGATGCGAGCAGGTAGAATTGGCCGGCCTGCTATCCGGGCCAAATGATATGAGGAGCTGCTTTTTCAGCATTCATGCCGGTGCAGGCGGTACGGAAAGCTGTGACTGGGTGAATATGCTGCTTAGAATGTACACACGGTATTTCGAGCAGAATAAATACAAGTTCCAGGAGCTTGATATCACTCCGGGCGAAGAGGCTGGGATTCGGTCGATAACGCTGCGCGTCAGCGGCCCTTTTGCTTACGGCAAACTTTCCTGCGAGGTGGGTGTGCACCGCCTCGTGCGGATTAGCCCATTCGATGCAAATAAGCGTCGGCATACGAGCTTTGCAGCGGTAGACTGCATACCGGAGTTTGATGAAGATATTGACGTTGAAATAAACGAAGAAGACCTCAAGACTGATTTTTATCGAGCCAGTGGTGCCGGCGGGCAGCATGTAAATAAAACCAGCTCAGCGGTGCGGATTACACATGAGCCGACCGGAATCGTCGTGCAGTGCCAGAATGACCGAAGCCAGCACAGAAACCGGGCTGAGGCAATGAAAATGCTCAAGGCCAGGTTGTATCTGCTTGAACAGCAAAAACGCGATGAGAAAATAGCAAAACTTTACGGCGACAAGGGAGAAATCGCCTGGGGGAATCAGATACGAAGTTATGTCCTGCAGCCATACCAGATGGTCAAAGACCATCGAACAAACTTTCAAACAGGTAATGTAGATGCGGTGCTGGATGGTGAGCTCAACGGATTTGTCGAAAGCTACCTGCGGCACAAAGCAAAAAATAAAACAGCCACCAATTAAGTAAAAGTAAAAGGTCAGGAAAAAATGAAAGCGATTATTGATGTTAAGATAAAAACGCAAAAGACTGATTTCAGCAAGTGCAAAACAGACTTACTCGCGATAGGACAATTCTCCGACACCAAAGCCCTGGATAAACTGGGTGCAGAGCTAAACGCTAAGCTCAATGGTGCCATCGAACAATTGCTCAAACTCGGTGATTTTAAGGCAAAGCAGGGAACCACAGCAATTGTTTACGGCAACGACCGGATAGCCGCCAAAAGGGTCCTGCTGGTCGGGCTTGGTGACAGGAAGAAAGCCACTCTCGATACGGTTCGCATGGCGGCTGCTAATGCAGCGAATAAGGCGGTGCAGATGAAAGTAAAAACTCTCAGTCTGGCGCTGCATCGGGCATTTGGAGGGAAGTTCGATTTGTCCGCAATGGGGCAGGCTATGGCTGAAGGGACATTTTTTGGCAGCTATCGCTATGATGAGTTTGTCACTGCCAGCGATGATGGACGAGCGAATTCTCTCAGCGTTGAAGTAATAGATTCTGATTCGGTAAAAACAAAAATACTCAATACTGGTGTTGCCAGAGGGGTTATTATCGGCCAATCGCAAAGTTATGCGCGGACTTTGTCGAATCGGCCGGCCAATGTAATAAATCCGCCAGCCCTTGCAGCAGAGGCAAAAAAGCTGGCAAAAACTACATCGGGTCTAAGCTGTACTGTCCTCGATGAAAAGCAAATGGCTGCAAAGGGTATGGGCGGTGTGCTTGCCGTCGGTTCCGGCTCTCAAAGCCCTCCCAGATTTATTATTTTGAAATATAGCTCCACCAGTAAAACCGCAGGCAAAAAACCAACTGTAGGCCTCGTCGGCAAAGCGATAACTTTTGATTCCGGTGGCATTAGCATCAAGCCGGCAGCTCATATGGATGAGATGAAATTAGATAAGACAGGTGGAGTTACTGTATTAGGGACAATGAAAGCGGTAGCTGAGCTGGGACTGCCACTCAATGTATATGGAATCATTCCCTCAGCAGAAAACATGCCGGGCGGGACAAGCTATCGGCCGGGTGACATCATCACGACTTTCAGCGGAAAAACCGTTGAGGTGCTAAATACCGATGCCGAAGGAAGAATGCTGCTCTGCGACGGACTTGCTTACGCTGTCAAGCAAAACTGCGATATTATCATTGACATAGCGACGCTAACCGGTGCCTGCAAGATTGCTCTTGGCACGTATATGGCTGGACTGATGGGCAGCGATGAAAAACTGATGAAACAATTACAAACAGCTGCGCAGAAAAGTGGAGAGAAACTCTGGCCTATGCCAAGCGGCGATGAGTACGCCGAGGAAATGAAGAGTAAGATAGCAGACCTCAGGAACATCGGCAACAAATGGGGCGGGGCCTGCACCGCAGCGGCCTTTTTGAGGCAGTTTGTAGGTGATGTAAAATGGGCACACCTGGATATCGCCGGGACAGAAATGTCTGAAAAGGCCACAGAATATACAACGCAAGGCTCAAGCGGATTTGGTGTACGGCTGTTGACCACCTCTCTTATGAATCTGGCAGACTCGTCTCGGCGCTCGTCACGGCGGAGCATGCCGTAGCCGGGAAGGCCGAGCCGTAGCCAAGAAAGGAAAAATAAATAATGCCGGTTATTAAAGCCAAGAAAAGTCAAAGTACGAAAAAGCAAAACAAAAATATAGATACCGAACGCATCGAAAAGGCGGTCACGGAAATACTTTCAGCAATTGGTGAAGATGCCACACGTGAAGGACTAAAGGATACGCCCAAGCGAGTAGCAAGGATGTACACCGAACTTTTAGCCGGAATGTGGCAGGACCCCAAAGAACATCTTCACAGTGTCTTTACCGAAAGCTACGATGAAGTTGTCTTGCTGCGTAATATACCTTTCTATAGTATTTGCGAGCATCATCTGATGCCGTTTATCGGTTTTGCTGCTGTTGCTTATTTACCTTCCGGAGCGGTGCTTGGCGTTAGCAAGCTGGCCCGTATTGTGGACTGCTTTGCTCGGCGGCTACAGTCGCAGGAACGGCTTACCTACCAGATAGCTGATTTTATAATGAGTAGCTTAAAATCTCGAGGCGTCGCAGTGGTGCTGGAGGCCTCGCACAGTTGTATGACTATCCGAGGCATAAAAAAGCCCGGTTCAATGATGGTAACATCGGCGCTTCGCGGCTTATTCAGAAAAGACCCAAAAAGCCGAAATGAGGTTTTGAGCTTAATGCATATCGCCAAAGAATAATTAGGGCTTTGCTTATGCATAAAACAGCAAGGCACGTACGGTTCTCGATTAATCCTTTTTTGCCGAGTGATAGTGACGGTTTTAATTCGTATGCCTCTATGCCGGCTGGGGAAGGATTATCACTATTTTTTGAATTGCTTGTGGAGGTAACTGGTAACGTCGAGCCGGCTACAGGATTCGTTGTTAATGTAACCGATATTGACAAAACCGTTCGCCAGTTCGCTGTACCGCTCTTTGCCGGACGAATAAGAGAGGATTTTCGCCAAGACAGGCATATCGGTTTTTTCCAAATAGCTGAACTATTAAAAACCGCCTGGGGCCAATTAGCCGACAAGTTTGGCTCAGCGAAGTTGAGCAAATTATCTTTGAAGTTGACTCCCTTCAGGAAAGTAGAAATTGATTCAGAGGACACAAAGATGTTTTATTTTAGTGAGAGATTCGAGTTTGCCGCGACGCATAAGCTCTGGAACGAGCAATTTAGCAACGAGCGCAACTTTGAAGTTTTCGGCAACTGCGCAAATCCTTCAGGCCATGGACACAACTATATTGTTGAGGTTACTATAAAAAAACCGATAGGATGCGACAATTTTTGTGTTGCAGATTTTGAGAAAATAGTGTATAATGACCTTATAAAACTGGTTGACCATAAAAATTTAAATACTGATGTTGCGGAGTTTAAAAAGACCAATCCCACCATTGAAAATATTGCAGCTTTTGCATGGAATAAACTCGCTGATAAATTTAGTGATGTGCAGCTTCACTGCGTTACAGTCTGGGAAACCGATAAAACGTATTGCTCGTATTACGGACATTGATTCATAGTAATCAATATTCGAAAGAGCTATTAATTTATTCGTCAAAAGCGGAGACAAACAATGTCTGGTTGGAAGCGAAATATAGCTATCCTCGTTGTTCTTCAAGTCGCTTTAGGCTTGGCATATCTGAGCTCAATCCCACGTATCTATATTGATGAGGCCTGGGATTCAGCGTTAGGTTATAATCTCGCTTTTAAGGGTTCACTTAGCCATCCGTTTGTTGAAGGTTTTGGCGGGATGCATATTAATTTTGTACAGAATAGGGTTGTTTTGCCTTTTGTTTGCGCTGCAATCTTCAAGGTAGCTGGTTATAGTATTTTAACAAGTCGTATTGGCTCGCTGATATTCGGCATATTAGCTGTTGTTAGCCTCTATGCTGTAATGCGTCGATGGTTTGGTGAAAAGCAGGCTTTCTGGATTTGCATAGCAACTATTATTCACCCGTGGTTTTTCGAAGTCAGCAGACGTGCCCGGCCTGAAATTTATTATACAGCATTGGCCTTAGCCTTTTTGTGGTTATTGATGGTTTTTTTTGATTCCGGTTCACGCCGGATGGCTTTCTTTGCAGGGGTGCTAGCGGGTTTATTGGGTCTGACACATCCCAATGGCCTGCTCTTAGTATTTTCGATTGGTTTGGCTGTACTTTTTTGGCTTGAGACTAAGTCGCTCGCCCGATTATTTCTATGGGCAAGTGTGGGGCTGGTGCTAGTTATCCTCCCCTATATCATCTACGTTCTTTGGGCTATACAGGACCCACAGGTTAGCTTCATTGAGCAGATGCAACCCAGCTTGGTGCAAAGACCAATTCTACATTCTGAAATTATTCGCTGGAGGGGTTTTTTACGGTGGCCTAAAGGTGCTCCGCTTGCCGCCGTCATGCTCATTTCCTGGATTGTGGCATGGTATCGGTCATCCTCATCCGAAAAAATTCTCGCTACTATTATCCTAATTTTTGCATTTCTGCTGTCCTTTACCACCGTTAATCCTACCGGACGATATCTCGTTGCAATCGTTCCCTTCTCCAGCGCTTTGATTATCCGATTGATATGGCGAATTATTACAGGTAGCGGCGTAATTTTGCAAAATTGGCACAAAGCTCGTTTTGCCATTGGTATGTGTACGGGATTTGTTTATTTATCAACGTGTATTGCGGCTATTGGGCTGATGTTTTACCACCTCCGAGGAGCTGATTTCACCAGAGTGGTAAACCGCATAGCATCGGTTGTAACTCCTGACAGCCGAGTTTATATCGACCCAATATTCTGGTTTGGTAATGAGCAGTACCAATGTGGACCGTGGCTATATATTTCCGAGAATGAACCTATTACAGTCAAAGAAGCTATTAATTGGGCTTTCAAATATCGTTTTGATTATGCAGTAAGGGATGCCTGGAAAGTTACCACCCCTATAGGAATTGAGCGGCCGCCCAGGTCAATGCCGGACTTTAGGAGTGGCAAGCTGTGTGACCATATATGCCGCATATTTGGCACCAAAATAGACGAATTCTACGACCCTTATTACGGCCCAATTGAGATATACAAGCTTAATTGGAATAAAAGATTCTAACATTAGCAGCGAAAAACAAAGTAATCAGGCCCTGCAGTATTGTCCAAAGGGATTTAGGCCATAAACATACAGAGAACGGATATAAGAGGGATTTTTGAGAAATCCGTCCGATAAAAAAGGCTTTTTTGATTTTGAAGACGAGTTATGAACGATGAACTTGTCCGCCTTTGAGAGCGTATAATCTTTTACCCCGTTAGAAAAATTATTTCTAACTGGGTGAAGGGTAAAAACCCTCCCGACTTTTCCAACGGGGTTTACGCAAAATCGGTAGTATGGATTCATCGGAGGAATGCCCTAATTAAAGCTATGTTCTTTATTTGCCGATACTTATGCTATACAAAAGCTGTCGGTCATCCCGCACCAAAACGCAGCAAAACAAAATAAGTCCACACGCACTTATGGCTGGTAAGTAAGATTGTGGTTTTCGTGCGGGATCGGCTGCTGAAAGAAGCCCTCACAGAAAAGGCGAATACAAGAAGGTTGTATCTGCGTTTTTGGCGCAGCCGACGGGGACGGAGTCTGTTAAAAATTGATTGTCGATTAGTAATAATTGATTAATAATAGACCTTTTTGATATGAAATGATGCTATCATAAGGAGAACAGTGAAGGCACTCATTACGGGTGGCGCGGGTTTTATCGGTTCTCATCTGGCCGAACGGCTACTCAAGGATGGTCACCAGGTAACCGTCATTGACAATCTCAGCACCGGCAGCTTAAAGAACATTGAAGCTTTCAAAGCCAGCCCGGATTTTAATTTCGTTGAAGGGGACGTCCGCAATACTGAACTGATGCTGACTCTTGTAGAGCGAAGCGACGTCGTATTTCACCTGGCTGCGGCCGTCGGTGTCCAGCTCATAGCTGACAGGCCCGTACACACGATAGAGACAAATATCAGTGGCACTGAGGTAGCGCTCGAAGCGTGCAATAAGTTCGGCAGGAAAATCCTCATTGCATCAAGCAGCGAAGTCTACGGCAAAAACGAGGCAGTGCCTTTTCGGGAAGATGACGACATAGTGCTCGGCAGCACAAGTTTGTCCCGATGGTCGTACGCCTGCAGTAAGGCAATAGATGAATTTTTAGGCCTGGCTTTCTATCAACAGTATGGTCTTGGTGTTATAATCGGCAGGTTCTTTAACACAATCGGGCCGAGGCAGACAGGCCGATATGGAATGGTGGTGCCCCGTTTCGTTCAATGGGCGTTAAGGAACGAGCCGGTTTTAATTTACGGAACAGGCAAACAAAGGCGATGTTTCTGTTTCGTGGACGACCTTGTGGAGGCGGTTATTGAATTGATGAATTGCAGCCAGGCCGCAGGTAAGGTACATAATATCGGCTCCGTTGAAGAGACCACAATTGAGCAGCTTGCTGATAAAATTATTGCTCTGACGGCCAGTTCAAGCAAAAAAGAATTTGTTCCCTACGAGGTTGCCTACGGAAGACCCATTGAGGACATGATGCGTCGGATGCCTGACCTGGAGCGAATCAAAAAGACTATCGGCTGGCAGCCGAAGACAAGCTTGACCGAAACGCTGCAAGTGATTATTAATAATGAAAAGCTCCCGTGAAAAGAGAATAAATACATAGGTATTACTTTTTATTTCCCGCACAAAGAGGTAGAATGTTGTGAAAAAGGCGTTCACAAACAGGGGCAGAAATGAGTGAATTTTTCAAAAAACGTAGGATTGTCGTTACCGGTGGTGCCGGCTTTCTCGGCAATTTCGTTACTGAAGGTCTGCGAAAGCGCAACTGTAAAAACATTCTTGTACCAAAGATTGAAGATTATGACCTGGTAAACCTCAAAGACATCGTCAGGATGTATGAAGATATGAAGCCGGATATTGTTATTCACCTGGCGGCGGTCGTCGGCGGTATAGGCGCCAATCGTGAGCATCCGGGCGAGTTTTTCTATAAGAACTTAATGATGGGCGTTCAGCTAATAGAGCAGGCACGGCTCCGCAATATTGAAAAATTTGTAGCAATCGGCACAATTTGTGCATATCCAAAATTTACTCCGGTACCTTTTAAGGAAGAAGACCTCTGGAACGGATACCCCGAGGAAACCAACGCGCCTTACGGACTGGCTAAAAAGATGCTGCTTGTGCAATCGCAGGCATACCGGGCGGAATATGGTTTTAATTCGATATTCCTGCTGCCGGTGAATCTTTACGGCCCTGGTGACAACTTTAACCCTGCCTCAAGTCACGTAATACCCGCTTTGATAAAGAAATGTGTAGATGCGATTGACAGCGGTGCCGACCATATTGACTGCTGGGGAACAGGAAAAGCGTCACGAGAGTTTATTTACGTTGCTGATGCTGCTGAAGGGATTCTCCTGGCCACCGAGCATTACAACGGCCCCGAGCCGGCCAACATTGGAGCGGGATTTGAAATAACCATAAAGAACCTTGCGGAGAAGATTGTAAAATTGACCGGTTTTAAGGGCCGGATTCACTGGGACAGTTCAAAGCCGGACGGCCAACCGAGGCGATGTCTCGATACTTCGAGAGCCAAAAAGCTTTTTGGCTTTGAGGCAAAAACGCCATTTGATGTAGGCCTGAAGGCAACAATACAATGGTATGTATCAAGTCACGGGCTAATGTAGAACGTGTGTCCGATAATTAAGGCCAGGCAGATAATTATAGGAGTTGTCTCTGAAGCGTGAAGTGTGCGGAATAATTTGCCGATGAGAGGGATAGTATGAAAGAAATTCCTTACGATACTGGGATGAGGTTGCAACAGCGATGGTCAGCGAGGCGACACCGGTCGAGCAGCCCCGTGGCAAGGAGTTTGAATACCGCATTATCGCCGTGAACAAGGCCGGCGAAGGTGAACCGAGCAATACTGCGATGGTTGTTCTGTAGAGTCGCAGTGCTGAAGGTGCAGAGCGAACGTCTCTGCGCCTTCGGTGGAATCTTCTTATGCTGAACGGTCTGCTTAGAGAATAAAAGAATGCGAAATGAACTTATTGAAGCTGATTTAAATAATGAATTGAGCGGCTACGTGGTCCAAGCTAAAGAAAACGTTGGCTTTTTTGACTATCTGTTCGGTAGCTACTTAGTTGCTATGTTAGCTACGAACTATAGTCCTTACAACAACCTATTGAGCACTATTGGTATGGTCATTCCCCTATTGTTCCTAATTAGTCTAATTGTCAGCCGATACACGTTCCAGCGTGAGTTTTTCGTACTTATCGCTTTGTATCTTTGGATTCTATTAGGTTCGGTGCTGTCGGATTATCGAGCGGCGTCTTTTGGCGCTACATTTTACATTATGAAAATTCAATTTGTTATGGTGATAGTAGCACTTCGATGCAGCAGCCTCCAGCGTGTGCGTTTCTATCTGGCCGTCGCTGCGATTGGCATTACCTTTTTGGTAGTTCCGAGTTTAGTCAGTGCAAGGTATATGGGCCTCGAGGAAAGACTGGCAGGGACAGTAGGTCAAGCCAATGCACTGGCTTCGTGGACAGCCCTGTCGTTTATAGCGTGGCTTTGTTTATTATTAACAGTAAGAAAAAAGTGGAGGTGGGTACTTTTTCCAACGATGATGATAATTTCGGTGTGGGTACTTTTACTGACAGGTTCTCGAGGCGGCTTTGTAACGGCTATGCTCTCTGCTGCTGCAGGTAGCTGGTATGTGTGGCGACAAGGTCGATTGTCTACAAGGGTTTTCTTTACTATAGCGGTTGTCATAATTGCGGTGGTTATTTTGCTTGCTGCGGCAAGGCTTCCGATTATGAGGCGACTTGCGGGTTTGCCTATTGCTGTTGGAATTGAGACCGGCTATACAGGCACTGGGCAAGAAACGAATATAGCTCGACTGCAAATCGCCAAAGACGCTTTGAGAGTTTTCTATGACCATCCTATTTTCGGTGCCGGGTATGGCACTTTCCGGGCATATTCGCAATATGTATACACGCACACAACACCTTTTGAGTTTCTTTTCGCCACCGGGATAGTGGGTACATTTTTGTACTATTTCGTAGTTGTCAGTGGCTGGCGAGTTTTAGGCAAGGCCAAAAAAATGAGCATGTATAACCCTGAAATCAGGCGATACGCTGACGTAGGGCGGATACTGATTATTACAGAACTTGTAGCAGGATTATCGCTGCCAACTCACTATTCAAAGGCACAGGCAATAATCTCAGGTGCATGGCTGGGCATAGCTTGGTATATGCGTTCCTGGATTAACAAACAATTGGAATACCAATACAGCGATGAAACTGACTTTGAACTTGGTTCCCATTTTGCCAGTTAATGCGAGATGGCATTTTGTTTATCCTGCAAGTGGAGGCCTACCACTGATACCTTCCTGGTGCTTAAGTAAGTTGAAGTAAGCAGCGCTGAATTTATTTCTGCCAGTATTAGAATTCTCGAATAGGTGTTTTCGGTTGCACTTATCGACCTGAAAAGCCATGTTGGTAAGCAAGAGAGGGCATTGAAACACGCCTGGTGTTCTGTGGCATGTCACCAAGTCGTAACGTTGTTTGGTTTAGAAATGATAAGACAGGGATAATTTTAACGGTGGTTTTTTAAAGTAGCCATTGATGAAACTAAATCCTCAATACATACTTATAGCCGATTATGTTCCGCTTGCCAATAAAGGGGAAGAAGCAATAATCAGGGGCATTGAGGATATGCTCCGAGATGAACGGCCGGTCAAAATCGGGCTTTTTGACAACGTTGAGGAGATAACACATCAGGATAATATCACTATTTTCCCCAGTAGCTGGATTTTCTGTGTGTCAGGAAAAGCACTTTCGTCTGTTCAATATCATTTTAGAAACATCCTGATCTCACTTCAGATGCGCCTCGGGTGTTATTCCAAGCTGACTAACCTTATATCTTCTTCAAGCCCAAAATACCGACCGCTTCAAGATTTTTTCAAGCGGAGCGAATATATATTGGTGGGGCACAACGGTGTGTTTGGAGTTGAGTCCTGCGGTATAATTCATCTGACTAAAAAAGCAGGCAAGAGAGTAGGTATCCTCGGCTCGGGCCAGGGGCTTCCCCTGCGGGGTCGGTTTTATCTGAAATGGCTTTATGCGCGAGCAATGAACGAAAGCGATTTCTGTGTTTTCCGTGAGCATCATTCATATGAGAACATGAAGCAGTTCAGTCGCGAACCGGCTAAAGCGGTTCTGGCTCCCGATCCGGCTTTTGCCATGCGACCTGCCCTGACGGAGTCGGCGGTGGAAGTTCTGAATTCTTACGCCCTCTATCGGGATGCCCGGCAAGCGGGCAGAAGTATTGTGGCTGTGACGGTGAGAGAAAAAGGGATTACCTACAGTCGATCATTTTTAAAAGCTGAACCATCGCAGAAAATCGGGGTACACGCCGAATTTGTTGCCAAAGTCCTGGATTATTTAATCCAGCAGCGAAATGTGTTTGTATTGTTTCTACCACATGCTATAGAACGCGATAAAAGTGACGTAGATACAGCACGCCACGTAGCAGAAGCAATGACCTGCGAGCCACAAAGCTATGAGATTGTTCAAGAGGATCTGGGTGCGCGGGTGCTAAAGAGTATCATTCGCGAATGTGACTTCGTAATCGGCGAGCGGGCTCACTCGATTATTAGCAGTGTGTCGGTTACTACGCCTTTTGTGGCATTGACTAATACGAGTGACTTCAGGACGCACGGCATCATTGGGCTAATGTGCAGGTGTGAGGAGCAGATTATAGATATGGATTTTCCTGACGTTGAGCGGACACGTGTTAAAGTGCTGAGTATTTTTGACCATCGACAGGCCATTCGCAAATGCCTGGAGGATACCACCAAAGACCTGTCAAAGCGGCTTGAGGATGTCTCGGCAATGATCAAGGGCGGGTGATATTGGGCATGAAGTTGACCGAAATAAACGTTTCATCCATCCAGGAGGTTGTTCGGCGTCGGCTTTGCATATCGTGTGGAGCATGTGTAAGTGTGGCACCGGCCGGCAGTATGCGCATGGCTCTGGATGAGAAACAAGGCATCTTTGTCCCTGAATTTATTGACCGGTCCAAGGTTAGCGGCCGGGGTGTGGAGTTTGCAGTTTGCCCGGGTAAGGGATTAGCTATCAATGAAATGTCGCGGGGACTTTACGACTCAGCTACTTATAATATTTTTGAACTCGGCCGATACCGGCAGGCCCTGGTTGCCCGAACCACAAATCCGCTGATTCTGGAGAACGCCTCCTCGGGCGGGGTAATGACCCGCATCGCGTATTATCTTCTGGAGAAAGGACTCGTCCAAGGAGTAACCAGCGTGCGGTTTATATACGGCTCTGCAGGGCCGAGGACTGAACCGTTTATTGCACGGAGCTTAGAGGATTTGATTTCCGCCCAAGGTTCAAAGTATTGCCCGACCACCACCAACCAGTTAGTGCGCCAATGTAAACAGGCAGGTGGTCGTTACCTGTTTGTAGGTACGCCTTGTCAGGTGGGGGCGCTTCGGTTGGCGATGAAGGAAGATAAATCTCTGCTGGAGGTTTTTCCCTACACTATGGCAAATTTTTGCGGCGGTTACCGCGATTTTCGGAATCTCAATGAGATTCTGCGGGTTCGTGGGGTTGACCCTGCCAAGGTGACTTTTTTCCGCTTTCGCGGTGGTGGGCAGCCCGGCTCAATGCTTGCCCGTACGAACGAGGGGCAGATAGTTTCTGAACCGTACCCCTCATACGTGTACTATAGGGTGGCTCCGAAGCAAAAACGCTGTTGGTACTGCGTGGACGCTACGGGTGAATTGGCAGACTTTGCATGCGGCGACGCATGGATTAAGCGGTTTTTACAAGATGAATACCCGTGGTCAATCATCCTGGCTCGCTCGGAGTTTTCTGTGAGAATCATCAATGAGATGGTATCAGAGGAACTTATGAAGACCGAGCCGGTTTCGGCCGAGGAAATCATAGATTCCCAGCGGAGCAACATTACTTCGAAAAAATACCGCCAGTACGAACGTGTCCGGGTTTCGCGGTTGCTGGGAATTACCATGCCTTGGTGGGACGTGGAATTGCCGCGTGGTAAGAGCAGTTATCTTCGTGAATTGCGCGTTCTGCTTGGCAAGACACGATTAGGGTTATGGTTACACAAAATCAAATATCATACCAAGAGGTACTTAGGGCTTCGATGATATGAGCACGAAAGCTCGCCAGATGGCAAATTTTCTTAGTAGCAACATCACCCTGGTGGTTAATGCTGTAGTTTACATCCTGCTTATCCCGGTTATAATCCGGCAGCTTGGGCTGGGCGGTTACGGCATAGTAGCGTTTGCTATATCGATTGGTTCGCTCGTGCAGATTCTGGGCAATGCTCTTTCCGGTGCTACTGCCCGCTATCTGACACTTAGCTATGCCCGCGGGGAAAGCGAAAGCGGCTCATTATACCTGAGCAACACATTGGTAGTTGTGGCCGGTGGTGGCACTATAATTGCGCTTCTGACTTATACTTACGTCAAAGTTTTCTCCGAAAATGCGACAAGTATGCCCACAGGATTTGTTGAAGTTATTCTGCTGTCGATTGTGATATCGGCGATTGCGGGCGTCTTTAGCACGGGTAACTTCGTCAAGGAAGAATTTGTCAGCCGCGGCGCGATTGACAGCTTTTCACGTATTATTTACGGGTTGGTCTGTGGGTTACTTCTTCTATATTCCAAGCTGGGTATGTGGTCGGTGGCGGTGGGATTAATTATAGGAGCGGTCATTCGATTGAATCTTTTTCGCTGGTCGTTCAACAGACTGCTGCCGGATGTCCAGAGTAGGCTGAACCTGGTGAGTAGTAAACATATGCTGGAAGTGGGTGAGTTTGTGGGCTGGATGCTGCTATCCTTTTGCGGTGGTTATATTATTTCCAGCGGCATGATAGCGGCGGTGGAAAAATGCGTTTTGGTGAACAATCTGGGGCGTTATATGTTGGCTGTCAATGTCAGCCAGTTGCTGTATCAGGGTTTGGGGTGCCTGACGGTAGTTACCTCGCCGCCCACATACAAGCGAATTGCGGTGAAAGACTATCGTGGGGCTACGTATCAGGTAGAAAAGTACCTTTTCCTGGCATTGTGTTTGGGCATACCCATGCTGGTCATACTAATTCTGGAAGGGAACAATATTCTTCAGGTGTGGCTTGGAGAATCAACCCCACCCAATATGGGGCTTTTACTGGTTGCAGCGGGTATTTCAGGTATTCTGACCGCATCCAATATTCCTATCAGCGTTTTTTTGGCTGGAATGGGAAAGGTGCGGAATTACGGGATAGCTACATTATTAGCGGCATGTGCAGCGGTTACTGCTGGTGTTATTATTTTACGGACAAATCCAGCCAGACTGGTGTTGGTAGCGGCCCTGCCAGGTTTGGCAGTAATACTCAAGAACAGCACGATGATATTTCTGCACCGCAAGTACTTTGAATTTTCGCCGGGCCGAAAGCTGCTAATGAAAGTGAGCGGACTGGCTCTGTTATTTGTGGTCACATTTTTCGTGGGCTGGTGCGCGAAGACACTGGTTACAGGTAACTCGATTTTCCAGCTGGCCACTCGCTTAGTTGCGATTGGCTTGCCGACAGGCATATTCTCACTTTTTTTGTTAAGACCAAAACGCAAAAAAGAACGCTTGACTGAGCACCAGCCAAAAATGGGTCCGTAGAATAAGGGTTTGTGAGTATAGATTCTTGCTGGCGCGGTTGGTCGGGCTTTGATACTGTGGAAAGCCAGCCGGTGTAATGCGAGTTTAGAAAGGAGTGGTCAGCGCTATCAACACTGAGAAAAACAAAAAAGTACTGGTTTTTTTTGGTTTTGTCACTCATTTTGGCGGGGCACAACGCTCAACGGTATTACTCTGCCAGCAACTGAAACGATTTTATGATGTGCACGTAATAGATGTATACGGCTCGTGTGAGAAGTATATGCGGGCTTTGGCAGAGAGAAACATTAGTGTCAGTGTGCTGTTACCTAACTCCAAGAGTATCTACATTGGGTATACTGATAAACCTGCTCGAAGGATACTCAGGGCGGTCAAGCAATTGCCCTGGTTTTTAGTTTTGTGTAAGAGACTGCGAGAAGTCGTAAAGCGGATAAGTCCGGCGCTGGTGTGGGTCAACGGTATTAAAGCCCTTACCTTTCTGGCTTTGAGCGGTGCGGTCAAGCAAGTGCCTGTGGTGATGTATGCACGAGGATGGTATAAGGTCTCGCAGCTGTCGTGGTTCCGGCGGTGGCTGATACGACATTATCCAGACTGTGTTCTGGCTGTATCGGGCCCGACAAAAAATGCGCTGCAGCAATGGTCAGTGGCAGAAAGTAAAATTCACGTAGTGTATACGACTATTGACTTTGAGGAGCTATTACGGGAAAGCTCGAAAGAACTTGTGGGGCCGGCACCGGGTATAGATAAGTGTTATAAAATTCTTGTTCCGGGTCTGCTGGCAAGGACTAAAGGCCAGCATACTGCTATTAAAGCCGCATCTTTGTTGAAGCAGAACAGGCGGGATTTTGTAATGTGGCTGGCCGGCGACGAGAGTGTGGGTGATAAGCGTGGATACAAAAACAGTCTGGAAGAACTCATAAAGAGCAACCAGCTGGAGGAAAACGTATTTCTGCTGGGATGGCGGAGCGATATTCGGTCGCTGACCCGCCTGGCGGATGTGGTGGTATTGCCTACTCATACGGAAGGTTTTCCTCGCGCGGTTCAGGAGGCAATGGTATTGCGTCGACCAGTGATTTCAACACCTGTTGGTGGAATACCCGAGCTTATTATTGATGGCAAAACGGGACTTCTTATGCCGGTTGATGATGAGAATGCACTGGCTCGGGGGCTTGAAAGACTAATGTCTGATAAAGAGTTATCCCGCCGGATTGCGGAAAATGCTCATAAGCATATGTATGAAAATTTTCATACCGACAAGCAGATAAGTTTAGTACGTCGGGCTCTTGAATCTGAAATTGGAAAGAGACAAGTGAAGAAATGATGGTACACAAATCTTTAAAAATACAAATCTGGTCAGCAATCGTAATTATAACTGCGGCGCTAGCGATTTTGGCGGCAACATCAAGCAATGGTAATGAAACCCAAGAGCACAATCAAGTAAAACAAGCGTCAACCGAACCTGTAACTTGCGAAAAACCCATTATAATCTGGTATCACCATGTTTACAAAGATCCACCTGCGGCGCTTAGGATGGCACTTTCTTCTGGGCTGATTACGCACGCCATGGTACAGACCCTACACAGAAAAGATGGCGAGCGCCAAAAAATGGAATTGGTTGCTAAGGCAATCAAAATAGTGAAGACTTCCGGTGTGAAGCTTATATGGAGTCGGCCTCTTTGGGCATTGTACGGTATCGAAGACAGCAGTGCGGAAGATTTGTTCGATCCGAACTATTATATTCAAGAAATCGAGGTATTGCGGGCCGAGGGGCAGGCCTTTGGGGCTGATTTTGTGGCGCTGGATGCCGAGTCGTATGCCCACGCACCGGTTAATAAATACCTTAGAGGCAAGAACAGGCTGAATACGTATCAAAGGAAGCGATTGAGTGCTGCGGTTGAGCAGGTAATCGGGGCTGTTGGGCAGGTAGATTTTCTGTGTCCAGGGGGATCGATATACAGCCAACATCCTGCTAATACTCTCGGCAGGCTCGGCAAATGCAGGATTTCAGGATTCTTTTACTACGGTAACGAGGAAAGACGCAGGTCGATGAGATTTCCTTATCATATTGTCGGTATCCACGTGAACACAACCCGGGAGAATAAGGAATATCCGCAACTGCCTTATTACTATGTTTCTGAGGTTTTCACACAGTCGCATCTGTGGTCAGGGAAGAAAGGCGTGTTCATATATCCGCATGACCGTAAAGGTCTGGCCATAGCAAAAAAACTCGTGGCTTATTCAAAGCAGTTGCCGGTTAAGAACAATTTAGGGCAGAATTAAGTCCAGGAAAATCCACAGATGAAGATAGCTATATTTTGCGATACAAAGTTTCTTACAGATGGTAAAGGAAATTTCTATACTCGCTCCAATTTGCGCAAGTCGATGTTGTATCCGATCGCCGACAGGTGTGAAAAGCTGTACATTGTCTGCCGCATCCGAGAAGGTGATTTGAGCGATATCGCCGTGGAAGATGTGATTAAACATCCCAGGATTGAGTTTTTGGGTGTGCCTTATTTCCGGGGGTTTTTGGGGTGTCTTTTTGGCAAAAAACACATTCTGCCTCAGGTCAGAGCCGCTGTGAGTAATGCGGATGTTTGCATGTTGCGTTTTGGGAGCAATATATCGCATCTGGCGATTCCGGTAGTGAAGAATATGGGCAAGCCCTCGATAGGCCATGTAATCGGTGAGTTTGACATGGAAATCAGGGAGAACCCCCGGCATGTCCCTTTTCCTGGCCTTAGACAAATAATAGCCCATTGGATGTTAAAGAGAAACAAGGCAGCATTTGGGGCTTGTGACATTCTTTGTGGAGTTACAAAGACTATTGCGCGAAAATATGCACCGCCAAATAGACAGGTCTATCAATTAATAGATAGTTGTCTGAGTGAGCAGTACTATTTTGAGCCCCGTCGTAGTGAGAGCAAAAATATAAGGGCTGTCTATGCGGGCAGGATTATCAAGTTCAAGAATATACAAAGTTTTCTTTATGCGGTTGCGAAACTTAAATCTGAGGGTTTCAATATTCGCACCATAATAATCGGCGAGGGAGATTATAAGCCCAACCTGTTAGAGTTGGTAAGCAGTCTTGGTCTAAAGGATGGAGTTGAGTTTACCGGTCGGATCGAACCCAGACGCGAGCTATGGGAAAGATACCGGTCAGCCAATATTGGTTTTTTGCTCAGTTTCTCGGAGGGATTACCGCTAGGAGCTGTGGAGCCGATGTCGGTCGGATTGCCTCTGCTTGCCTCGAGGCTGGATTATATTAAAGACATTGTAACTGACGGGGTCGAAGGTTTTCTTGTTGACCCGGCTAATGTCGATGAGATAGCAGAAAAGCTGAAAATTCTGGTGACACGACCAGATATTAGGAATAAGATGGCTTTGGCTGCTTATGAGAAGTCAAAGTTGTTCAGCGCTGAGAGCCAAGCGGTAAAGCTATTGCAGATGGCGGATGGACTTTGCAAAAAAGTTTAAAGAATTGTCTATGACACGAAGCAGAAGAACGCAATTTGAAATCATCAACACAATGCGGAGGCCCGTTGTAGCCTTGTTCAGTATTGTGCCGAAATACCTGGCGAGATTTCTGCTCAGAACTTTCCGATGGTCGGATGGCTTTATCGGCTACGGAATTCGGTACCTATGCGTTAAAAGACTTGCAAAATCATGTGGCAATAAAGTATTGATTTCCCCGGGATGTATCCTTCACTGGCTTGAGAATTGCGAACTCGGAGAAAACATAACGATAAATGCCTTCTGCTATATCGATGCAATTGGGGGGGTTAGAATTGGTGATAATACACGTATCGCACATAGCTGTTCTGTTATAACCGGACAGCACAGATATGATTTGCCGGGCAGAACTATTATCGACAGCGGATATACGACAGCAAGGATTTCCATAGGTTCAGACGTATGGCTTGGGACGGGTGTTGTCATTTTGCAAGGCGTAAAAATCGGTGATGGTGCGGTTGTGGGTGCGAGTTCGGTGGTCACCAACGATGTCAAACCTTACACTGTAGTGGCGGGGATACCGGTTAAGCTCATTAAAAGGCGTTTTGACTCAGTCAGCGAAAATAACATTCCTCATCCTCAACAATAAAAAGACATAATCAGCCTGCCAAGATAAAACATCCTTAAAAATCCGACAATGACAGGGCAAAATAAAAAAACTAAGATCTGTATAGTCACCACAGTAGATTCGTCTTTGTATGTTTTGTATCCTGATTTTTTCCCTTTGCTGAGGGAACAGGGGTTCGAGGTAGTTGGAATTTGTGCTGCTGGGCCGTGGGTCGAAAAAATCGAGGCTCAACAAATCAAAGTAATTACTGTGCCGATGACACGCAGTTTTACACCCTGGCAAGACTTAAAGTGTCTTTGGAAATTGTACCGCATCTTCAAGTGTGAGAGATTTGATATGATTCATTACAGCACTCCCAAAGCGGCTGTATTAACAGCTCTCGCAGGGCGGTTGGCGCATTGTCCGGTTTTGGTATATACCCTCCGGGGGTTGGGGTACAATGCTTTTGGAGGAGCCAGAAGAAGACTTGGAATATTTTGCGAGAAGATAGCATGTCGATTTGCCGACCGTATTATTTCCATAAGCCCGTCCCTTAAGCAGGAAGCCGTCAAGGAAAATCTGATTTCGGCCGATCGTATCGAAATTCTTGGTGCCGGAAGCAGTAGGGGCGTAGATTTAGATGAATTTCAGCTGAACGAGACGAAGACGGCAAACGCTCAAAAAATAAAGCGAAGTTTGGGAGTTGGAAACGATGATTTAACCATTGGTTACACCGGTCGCCTGACCGAAGAAAAGGGCATAGTAGAACTTGTCAATGCCTTTACCCTGCTAAGGGAAAATTATCCTAATTTGCATCTAATACTGATAGGCCATACTGACCAAAGAAATCCTTTTTCTCAAGGAACGCTTGAGTTGCTACATAGAAGTGAACACATACATGTAATCCCGTTTCAAGACAATATGCCTGATTACTTAGCGGCGATAGATATTCTGGTTTTGCCAAGCTATCGGGAAGGTTTTGGGAATTCACTTATTGAAGCTTCTGCTATGCAAGTACCTGTTGTGGCTACTGATATTTCTGGTTGCCGGGATGCAGTGCGAAATGGAGAAACCGGGCTTCTTGTTAAACCACACGACACAATGTCTTTAGTGAAAGCCCTAAATGAATTAATAGAGGATCGAGCTAAAAGGACTGCATTTGGCAAGAATGGCGAACAATGGGTCAGAGGGAATTTCAATCGGAAAGTTGTGTGGGCAAATTTAATTGAAGTTTATGAGCAAATGCTTGATGTACAAAGTGTACAGAGGTGATTCTTGAACAGACGTGTCATCTTGGGCTGAGATACTATGAAACAGTGTGAAGCTATTTTTTGGCAGTGGCACGTGACTGGAATATCAGATGGCGAAAGTGCGTTCTGACAGAAAGATGAACCCCGTAAAAGTCGCGGTTCTATGCTCGACCGATCTATCATTTCGAGCATTGCTTTTACCACAAATGACCGCCGCTAAGCAAGCGGGTTACGTTGTGCATGGGATTTCAAGTAATGGACCGTACTTTCGGCAACTCAGGGAAAAGGGATTTATCATGTACCCCGTGACATTAAAACGGTCTATAAGCCCTTTCAGTGATATGGTTGCCCTTTGGAGGATGTATTGGTATTTTAAGTGTGAAAGATTTGATATTGTTCACACCCACATGCCCAAGGATGGTCTTCTGGGTCAGCTCGCTGCCAAACTTGCGGATGTGCCAATCACAATGAGCACGGTGCATGGGTTTTACTTTCATGACAATATGAAGCCCTGGGTGAGACGATTCTATATTGCGATAGAGTGGATCATTGGGAAGTGTTCAACAACCCTGCTATGCCAGAATCCCGAGGACATAGAAACCGCGATAAGGTTAGGTATTTGTAAACGTGACAAAATAAAGTTACTTGGCAATGGTGTTGATTTGTCAAAATTCGCCCCGTGGCGTTTTGATGCCGACTTTAGACGAAGGAAACGAACCGAGATTGGTGTTCCGGAAGATGCGGTGGTTGTGGGCATTATTGGCCGATTAGTTCGGGAAAAAGGCTACTTTGAGCTTTTCGAGGCTATGCGAAATGTAATGGCCGTAAATAATAATGTTTGGCTGGTAATCATCGGCCCCGAGGAGCCAGAAAAGGCAGACCGAATTTCAACAGATTCCTTTAGCAGATTTGGTATCGAGCACCATACTCGTTACCTGGGTCTACGTAATGATATGCCTGAGTTGCTCGCTTGCTGCAACATCTATACGCTTCCTTCCTGGCGTGAAGGTTTTCCGCGGTCAGCGATTGAAGCTGCTGCGATGGGTTTGCCAATAGTTGCGACGAACATTCGTGGTTGTAGACAGGTAGTTGAGGATGGAGTGAATGGCTTTCTGGTACCGCCTCAGGATAGCACAGCACTTAAAAACGCGATTACAAAGCTCGTCGAGGATGACCAGCTCCGTGAAAAAATGGGGCATAGCGGTTTTCTAAAGGCCCGGCGGGAGTTCGATGAAAAAACAGTTTGCAGGATAGTTATAGATACATACAAAAAATTATTAGCAACAAAAGTTAAGAATGCGAGAGATGAAGGAAAGAGAGGACATGTCGTGAGCATCTGGTGACTAAAACCCTTATGCAATTTGCGTGGGGGTCAGGGAGAAGCTTCGACACAAAGAAGAATGAAGAAGCAGTTCGATTTTTTTGGTGCGGTGGTTCAAGTTGATGTGGGCAGACGATTATGAGTGATGGACAAAGGATACAAATTTTGCCGATGAAAAGCGGGCATTTATCAGAGGTGGCACAGTTACATATAGAGGGAATTAAGGAAGGATTTATGCATTCGCTGGGTCGTAAGTTTGTCCGGCTCCTGTATCAGGCGGTTATTGAATCAGATAAGGCATTTGGGTTCGTTGCTGTTAGAGATGGGAAGGTGTTAGGGTTTATAAGTTGTGCCGAGAATACAGGTGCCGTTTCTAAGGTGGTATTAAGAAGAAACCTCTTCAAATTGCTGTGGGCATATCTGCCTAAGATGCTGCGGCTGAAGAATATAAAGAATTCAATAGAAACGCTGCTCTACTCTGTTCGCAGGGGGAATGATTTGCCATCTGCTGAATTACTGGCCATAGTTGTTGCTCAGGAAGCACGTGGATTGGGTCTTGGCAAGAAGCTTGTTGAAACCAGCTGTAACGAGTTTCGAAGACGCGGCATAGGGGTGTTCAAGACAATGGTCGACGAACTGTTCCTGTCAAATGACTTTTACAAACATATCGGCTTCAAGCCTGTTGGTAAATATTGCCATCATGGAGATATGCATAATACATATGTACTGGAAATTGAAAAACGGGAAAATGGAACATGCTAATTAGCGAGTCAATAATAACAAATTATGGCAAACAATATCTTCACCCTCTTGAGATTTCTGTTGCGACCTGGATATGCCTCTGGGACAAATCTGGTTGATAAATACCAGCGGACTTTTGCTGAAGTGGTTGTAGGTAATAGTTCATTACCTACATTGGCGTTTTGGCGCGGGCGGGTTGCACTGTGGACCACCTTACGAGCCGCAGGCCTGAGCAAAGATGACGAAGTTATACTTCCCGCATACACCTGTGACATGCTGCCCGTTGCGATAAGGTTTGCTGGCGGCCGGTGTGTGTATGTTGATGTTGAATCCGGGCGATTCAATCCTTCAGTGCAACAAATCGCCGATGCTATCACTGAAAGAACACGTGCCATTATTTGTCAACATACATACGGCGTTGTCCAGCCGGTACGAAAGCTTACATCTTTGATTGCTAGTCGGCCGATAACTCTGATAGAAGATTGTTGTCAACTTATTTCATCTGATTACCTTTACAACGGCATCGCAACCGCTGGCGATGCAGCATTTTTTAGCACACAGTGGAGCAAACCTTTTTCAACCGGGCTGGGAGGTATGGCTGTTTATAGCAATAGAGAGCTTTATACTGAGGCTCGAAATATCCTTGCGTCGTTCTCACGAAAGCAAGACCGACAGCAAAGCCGGTCGCTGAGCTTGCAGTTGCTTTTGCATAAATTGACCGTCCACCCACGGACCAAGCCTTTAATTGCTCGGCTCTATCGTTGGGCGCAAAGAAGCGGTATCATTCAAGGCACCACTACCGCCGAAGAGTATGGTGATGATATTCCCTCAGGCTACCTGGCCGGCGCGATAAATGTTCAGGCGGTTTTAGGGATGGAACAGCTTAGCCAATGGAGTGAAAACGTTGAACACCGCCGTATGCTGACGGAATTCTATCTTGAGCGTCTGCCTGAGTTAAACGTGGATGTCAGCGGTTTGAAGGCCGGTGCAGACAATCCAGTGCTTTGGGCAATTCCTTTATTTGTCGAAAATGTTGACGAGATACTTGGCCGAGCTGGTAGAGCTGGACTACCCATTGCCAGCTGGTTTGGTCCACCACCGGTGCATATTGTCCCCCCTACAGCTAAACGATATGATTATCATATGGGACAATGCCCAAGAAGTGAATGGATGGTTGCCAAAGAAATCCACTTAGAGACCTCGCCAAAGATAACGCTCAAGCAGGCGGAAAAAGCCATCGAATTGATACAAAAATATGCACGTATAGCAGATTTCTGATTAAGAGAGATTTTTATTCTATGGATGTCAAAATTGTCAAGACGCCGGACTCCGGATGTGATGCTTTTGTACTTGGCAGACCAGAAGGAACAATATCTTATCTTTCAACTTGGAGCAGGGCAGTTGTGGAAGCCACGGGACTGAAGGAGTTTTATCTTGCAGCTTTCCAGGGCGAAGATGTTTGTGGTGTTCTGCCATTGATTCATATCAAAAGTAGATTATTTGGAAATCAGTTGGTTTCGCAGGCCTTCTGCAATTATGGCGGTATATTGGCGCAAAACGCGGATGCGCGTGATGCTCTGTTCAACAAGGCGGTCGAATTAGCAGTCGATATTGGTTGTGAATTTATCGAATTGCGAAATATCAACCTGCTGCCTTATGAACTGCATTCGGTTACAAACAAGATATGCATGCATTTGCCGCTCACAGCAGACCCTGAGGTTCTGTGGAAATCTTTCAAGCCTAAAGTCCGAAACCAGGTTCGCAAAGCCGAGAAAGTAGGTATTCTGGCTGGCAGCGGTCGTCTGGAGCTTTTAAACGATTTTTATCGGGTTTACACGACCCGCATGCGGCAATTAGGAAGCCCATGTTTTTCACGGAAGCTGATGGGCAGCATATTGGAACTGTTTCCTGATAATAGTCGTATATTCGTTGTGCGCAAAGATAAACTGACGATTGGGGCTGGTTTTGTTACTTTCTATAATGGCTTTGTGGAGATTCCATGGGCAGCGACACTGTTGCAATATAACTCTCTTTGTCCCAATAATATGTTATATTGGACAATCATAAGGCATTATTGTATTGCTGGTGCCCGATGGTTTGATTTTGGAAGATGCACCATTGATAGCAGCACCTATAGATTCAAAAAGCAGTGGGGTCCAAAACCCGTTAACCTTCATTACCAATACTGGGTAAAACCGGGACACGAGTTGTCAATACCGGATCCTAACGATCCTAAATACAAATGGAAGGTTGAGATGTGGGAAAGACTGCCTTTGTGGATGACACGTGTGCTTGGTCCCTACATCAGTCGGAACCTGCCTCGATAGTAATTATCAGATTTTGGGAGATCTAAGGGGCAAAAATACCGGTTAAGCCTGCCATAGACCTATATTACTCAGCACATCGATGGCGGGACAGAATTTGAATGTTTGCAGTAGCTTTTTCAGTCTAATCTGCCCATTCTTGCAGTGATAATAATGCCTGAACTTTCTGTATGCAGATAATTCCCGTATCTTTGGGAGTACCGGGCCAACTTCATAGGGGTGGATGTAAAACATCGCTGGATGACCTTGCTCATTGAGTTTTGAAAGAAAAATCTTAGTAAGCCACAAAGGATAAAGTCGAAAGTATCCGCCGCCGCCGAAGGGGAAGCGTCGCCCGAAGAGTTCAATTGTAGACATTGGAAATTCTATCAGGCCGTTCGGCAGCGTGTGTGTCGAAGGTTCCGCACCCTTTATCCCATAAACATCATGCAGCCCAAATGGATAGATACTTGAATCATAAACAAAACCAAGTTCCTTTAACATGTCCAGTGCCCATATTGATTCATTCGTAATCGAAAAGTCAGGTGCCCGAAAACCATAAATTGATTGACCAGATACGTCCTCAAGCTCTTTTTTGGCCGTGCTCAATTTCTCTTTAAATTCCTTCTTTTCGATGTCAAAGATGCGAAGGTGCAAATAATTGTGGCAGCCGATTTCGTGACCGGCCTGAGCAACTTTCTTAACCAAGCTGGGAATATCGCGAGCGAGTCTGCCAATGAAAAAGAATGTTGCTTTTGTCTCTACCTCATCAAGTATTTCGAGCAATGTGTTGGTATTTTGCTCGATTTCCCGCTTTTCCTCGGATTGATTAATATATTTGTTGGGTATGTGAAAGCTCTGTACGTTTGATTCGACAAAACCCTCAACATCAATGGAGAAAGCATTTATAACAGGTTTTTGAGACGCATTCTTCAAATTTGCCTCCATTGCGTTGGCTTAACCTGCCTACTACTCTATACATTACATTAACATCATGAAACTAATGCCGCGTCCAATATATAACAAGCAACAACATCGGTCAAGTAGCATGAAGGTCGAGCAAAAGAATTCAAGGTACAAAAAAAGTAATTCTTTGCAAGCATAGCGGGAAAAAACCATTAGAGTAACTCAGGGATAAGCCTTACCAATATTCCGGCAAAAATTAACGTGGTTTGGGCAAGTGCATAATATTATTAAGCGAATCTCGGACATTTGCATTTCGCTGTTGGCGATAACGATACTTTTGCCAGCTTTTATCATTATAGCCATAGCGATAAGGCTAACAAGCAAAGGGCCGGCGATATTCAAGCAAGAAAGAGCAGGCAAAGATGGTAAACCTTTTATTTTTTACAAGTTCCGCACGATGAAGCTCAACGTTGAGCCGTTTGGGCCGAGTCCAAAATCCGCAAAGGACCCTCGGCTGACAAAGATTGGCAGGTTTCTGCGGGAATATTCACTTGATGAGCTGCCACAATTGTTTAACGTATTGAAGGGTGATATGAGTATTGCTGGCCCTCGGCCATTATATCTTTCGCAGATGGCAGAATGGAGCGAGAGACAGAAAAAACGCCTACTTGTTAAGCCCGGCCTGACGGGCCTGGCGCAAATATCAGGGCGAGGGGAGTTAACACACGAAGAAAAACTCGAGCTTGATGTTAAATATGTCGAAACCAAAACATTATGGCTGGACCTTAAAATGATTCTGACGACAATCGCTATGGTCTTTCGGCGAAAAAGTATCTACGAAAAGAGATATTCGAAGACCGAATATACCCGAGGAGAAGGCGAACTGTAGGTTATGTAACGACTAATGGCAGTAAATTCAATGAGAACGGAAATAACTACTAAACCAAAATACCTAACAAGAATAGAGCAGTTAGGGTATTTAAGCGAACAGGAAAAAGCCCAGTTAAAGAAGGTTACCGATAAGTTTGCGTTTCGCAGTAACAACTATTATCTATCGCTTATTGACTGGGACGACCCTAACGACCCGATAAGAACAATTATAATTCCACATACACGCGAGCTTGACCTGTGGGGCCGGCTCGACCCTTCTGATGAAAAAGCTTACGCGATTATACCCGGCCTTGAGCACAAATATAATTCCACAGCACTTCTTTTAGTTAGCAACGTCTGTGATGGTATATGTCGCTACTGCTTCCGAAAACGCGTTTTCATAGAACCACAGAAAGAATATCTGCGAAGCCTGCCGGCTGCGATACAATACATAAGCCAGCATCATGAGATAACCAACGTTCTGCTGACCGGCGGAGACCCACTGACGCTAACAACCTCAAAACTTGAAAATATCATCCAAAAACTAAGAGAAATCGAACATATTCAGATAATTCGTATAGGAACAAAAGTGCCTGTCTTTAACCCATATCGAATTACCGAAGACCCAGCTTTGCCAGAGATGATAGAAAAATACAGCACCAATCGCAAAAAAATATACGTGATGACCCATTTCATTCACCCACGGGAATTGACAGATGTATCGGTTCAAGCAATTCATATCTTGCAAAAAGCAGGGGCTATAACTGCAAACCAAATGCCTTTGATACGAGGCGTGAATGATAATCCACAAGTTCTGGCTGATTTATTGGCAAAGCTTTCTTTTATCGGCGCGGTTCCTTATTATATTTTTCAGTGCAGGCCTGCTCTGGGCAATAAGGCATATACAGTGCCGGTTGAGCAAGGATACGAAATTATTGAGCAAGCTAAATCTCTGGTATCTGGTTTGGCGAAAAGAGCCAGATTTGTAATCTCGCATTCAAGTGGAAAGATTGAAATCATCGGCTTGACCAAAGATTACGTCCATTTCAAATACCTCAGGGCTGCAAATGACCGGGACAGCGGGCGTTATCTGGTTTTTAAACGAAATCCAAATGCTTGCTGGTTTGACGATTATGATGAGGTTATCAAAGACTACCCCGTGCACTTACCTTATCGTTCCTATGGACCGGAATAAATTTGTTTTTCAAACTCTAATTATATAGTATTGCAGCTTTTGTTTATACCCCCCCTCCACTGCGGGGGGTTATTTCTTATCCAGCCAAAAACGTTATGGATAAACATGTTAAAATATCGGTGAAAATCGGTGCAGCTCTCCTGTTGCTCACATTTTGCTGCAGAACTGGTTTTGCATTAGAACCTGATGAGATTCTTGTGCTCACAAATGGCAACAATGCCGCATCTGTACGCATTGCCCGATATTATTGCTCAAAGCGAAATGTGCCGAAGGATAATATCCTTAGTCTGCCGTTGGGGGCGAAGCTAAACGATACTATCTCCAGAAACGATTATGAAAAATCCCTTGCTGAGCCGATTCGCAAAGAATTGCTCACACAAAAACTGCCTGGCAAAATTAGATGTCTGCTGACGACCTACGGTATGCCGTACAAGGTAGAGGGACGAGGACCATTGAAATACCTCGAAGATAAACTCAAAGGGTTGAAAAAGTCAGTTGAGCAGGAAAAAAACACACTTAAACAATTAGAGGATGCTAATCAAGTTAACTCGCCTAAACACAAGCAGGCAAGCCACAGACTGGCTCAACTGCAAATCAATATCGACCGTATCAGCGGCAAAGAAACAAGCGCATCGGTGGACAGCGAATTATCAATAGTTTTGGCTGGTGATTACGAGCTGTATCGATGGCAGCCAAACGTTCTAAAAAACAATCTGCTGGGTCTAACTTTCAATACGCTTATGGTCAGCCGTCTTGATGGGCCGGATTACAACATAGCCAAAGGCCTCATTGATAAAGCAATAGCTGCAGAGCAAACCGGCGGATTAAAGGGCACCGCCTACTTCGATTCACGAGGTCTTACAAAAGATGATTTATATGGTCAATTTGACCGGTCTCTGCGGGATTTAGCGACCCTTACAAGACTGCAAACAGATTTACGCGTTGTAGAAGAGACAACGAAAGAGCTTTTCACGCCTGGTTCGTGTCCACAGACGGCTATTTATTGCGGCTGGTACAGTTTGAAAAAATATGTCGATGCCTTTGATTTTGTCGATGGTGCTGTTGGATATCACATTTCAAGTTGGGAGGCAATAGACATTCGTGACCCAAACAGCACTCAATGGTGCCCGGCCATGCTTTCTGATGGAATAACCGCTACTCTTGGCCCCGTGGCCGAGCCCTATCTTCACGCATTTCCGCTGCCGACAGCATTTTTCTCTGAGCTGTTCAAAGGCAGATGTCTTGTTGAAGCATTCTATCACACTAAGCCGTTTAATTCGTGGCAGTTGCTTTTGCTCGGCGACCCTCTCTATACGCCTTTCAAACCTGTAGTGAGCTTGTCGAACCTAAAAACGCCTGAGAAAAACTAAGGGCATTCGATAAGATAGATAAACTACACACCCCCTATTACCACTACGTGCATTTTCAAATTTACACACTATTTGCCGGCGATGGTATTTGCTATCGCCTGAGCGAATGATACCACCGCCATAGGACTGCTGGCGGTTATTATAAGCCCGCTTCTTTCAACTGGAGCCCCGGTATATACAGCACCAGCTTGTATGAGCCGGGCTCGTTCAGACGATAAGCTGGTTGCCCTTACACTGTTTAGCACACCGGCATTGGCCAGAACAGTGGGAGCGAAGTCAATAGCTGCCAGAACTTTTCTTTTAGCCGCCGCCTCACGAGCTATATTTATCGCTGTAGGATTGTTAAAATATTCAACTATGACTCCGGGACCGCCTACGAAGATTACTGCATCATAATCATCAACTCTCAATTGGTTCAGGGACAGTCTCGCCTCAGCCACCTTTTGCAGTGCGCCCCTTATAATTCCCGTCCTTGTGCTCGCTATCATCGTTCTTACTCCGGTTTCCTCAAGGATACGAATAGTCTGAAAAAGCTCATCATCGTGGAAATCCTGGCTTGCGGCAATCAATACGGCTCTTTTTACTGTTGTGCTGGTTTGCTCTGTAGCTGCCGGCGTAACAGGCTGAATTACGGGGTAACCAACGCTAATTATATAAACCAGCTCCAAGTCTCTTGGCACTTTGCAGGCTCTGCTGACGTCCCTTGTATTAAAACCACCGATTTTTACAGAGCCCAGGCCCATGCAGACTGCCTGCAATTGGATATTTTGGGCAACGTGTCCTGCCTGAATGAGCATATACTTTCTGGCGTCACCTTGGAACTGGCCTGAGAGCTTCTTCGCAGAACCGGCAACGATAATATCGCAGGGCGCTTCAAGTACCGCCTGCTGCATAGATACCGCAACTGCCAGAGTATTTCGGATATCCTGCTGGTCTATTTGTTCCAAACTATGCTGCTCTGGCTGATAAATAAATACTCCATTCTGCGTGGCAAAATAGAGCTCTATCGGATTAGTTGCCCCCGCTGAAGCTGCCTTTGGCAAAGCTGTTTGTTGCGCCGTTATGCTCGCGCCTGCCCAGGCCAATTGGCCAATCTCCGTATTCTTTAGCTGCTGGCTGGTAAAGTGGCGTACTATTTGTTGTTTGGCCAGCGCCTCCTCTAAACTCATTGGACCTATCGACCTCGGCTCGGCAAGTTGAAATATTTTACGAGGCAAAGGCCGAGAGCTGCGTTGACCAAAGCAAAGGACTGTAAAGCCGGCCAGGATTAACATGAGAATTGTCAGACGTCTCATTTTATCAAACCTCCAAATTCGTTTTTATCCGCCGTGGCGGATTGAATTGGCAAATCGCAAACTATTTGTATTATACACCTAATTCGGCCCTTTATTAAACTTTATTTTTGGCATATAATCTTTATTTTATGGTTTTTGATTGCCTATTATAAAAGAAAATTATATTAAGAAATACAACATATTTGGGCGATTTTAATGGCCTTATCACGACGGCAAAAACTAACTATAGGCGCATTGATTCTTTACTGGCTTGTACTTTTTACTCTTGCACACGTACCCATCCCGCAATTGGTTTTCAGGGCTCACGTATCCGACAAAAGCCTTCATTTCACTGCCTATTTGATTTTGGCCTTTCTGTTCTGGTTTGCAATTAATCCTGAGCGCAAGGTAAACTGGCTCAGAGCTTCGGCATGGTGGGTACTTTTAGTGCTCGCTGGCTACGGAATCGCCGACGAAGTGCTTCAGGACTTATCAGGACGCAGTTGTGACATCATGGATTATGTCGCAGATTTAATCGGGGCTATTACAGGCCTGATTTTATTTTCATTTTTTAGCTTTTGGCTGGCATTGCTTATAACAACGAGTGTTGCCATCTTTGCTTTAACAAATGTTGCACGGGCGAACCTGGCGGACCTGATACCGGTTACAAACGCGATGTTTAATTTTCTCGCCTACGGCTTTTTCACTGTCGTGTGGATTCAATGCATATATCTTTTTCTTTCACCGAAAGCGCCCCCACTCCTTGCTTCCGCAAGGAAGCAGTGGGGGTGGCTCATAACAGCATTGGCACTGCCGATGCTTTTCCTGTTGGCAGTCAGGGTATTTTCCGCAATTCTCGGCAAAGAGTTTGTGGTACAGGACGTAGTTCTCTCTATTGCAGGAATCGTTACCGCCGTCTTTTTAGCTTATCTGCTCACCTTATTCCGCAGGACTAACGCGTAATATCTCGTTTGTTTTCTCATCGCCACCACGGCAACGTCATTGCGAGCGAAGCGAAGCAATCTAAAAAATACTTAGCCCCGCAATTTATTGCGTGGGTTACATTTATTATGAACTACGAACTATGAACAATGAACTACTTCAACGGCCAGTTATACGGGCAATAATAGAGCCATTCATCAACAAATAAACGTAGGTCGTTATAGTCAACGATATTATCTTCGTATAGGTCAGCGGGTATGTCACTGCCGGTAAGGAACCAGTATTGTGCGAATCTTGCAAAGTCCTCGAAATCGACAAAGCATAACGGCCCTCCCGGCCAAAAGCCGCCTAATACTTCATAATCACCGCCTTCTGAATATGCTGCATCGTGTTGGCCGATTGTGCCTGTAACTACATACTGCCCGCCGCTGCTCGTACCACCGCCACCGTCTATCGTACTCCAGGTAATACTATAATCAGCGTATCCTGTTGCAACTATCG
>CAZOQJ010000009.1:0-32757 GCA_964581905.1 uncultured Pirellulales bacterium | reverse complement strand
GTATCGAGGCCCAAACACCCTATAAGATCATCTCAAGCAGAGACCGGGCTGACACTGTAATAAGCGGACAAATAGTGTCAATCGGTGAATCATCGCTCAGCACTGAGCGAGAAATGGGCAGCGTCCTCGAATCAGAAGTCCAGTTGCAGGCAGTAGTTAACTGGAAAAATCTAAAGACAGGGGAATTACTCATAGACAACCAGTCGGTTAGCGCAGAAGCTACCTATTCCGCCTACCAAAGTCAGGACTTTAGCTACGCATCCTCTCTTGCCGCAAACAATCTGGCAAAAAAAATCGTGGAATTGATGGAAAAAGGGTGGTAGAAGCTAATAGTACCTAACCGGATACACATATTATAGCTATGCTAAATACGCAATAGCAGATGAAAAATTGCCGATAGTATTAATTATGAGTAAGAGTCAAAATAAAAAGCCGACCCGGCAGCACCCGAACCCAGAAGACAAGCCAGGCAAAAAAGCGTCCCTGCCGAGTTATAAACACGGACCTTTTAGCTTGTTAATAATTGCAATTCTCATATTAACAGCGATGATGATGTTGAAACATCTGCAGAAAGTGGACACTATCAGATGGGACGAACTCGAAAGCTATCTTGATAATAACCAAATCGAAAGTATCGAGATTGGCGAGACCGAAATCACAGGCAAGTTTAACCAGAAAGGCATTGAAGAACGGGGCGAAAAAATGCCTGTTTCCTTCACGACAGATTATAAGCCCGACTTGGTTGGTGAGCAGTTTCTCCAAAAACTGAAAGAAAGTGGTATAGAGGTCAAATTCGCCAAACAGCATATCTGGCTTATCCTATTAATGCAATGGGTCCTGCCGATGCTTGTAATAGTGGGTATTTTCTACTTTCTTTTTGCACGGAATCTTCGCAGTGGAGCCGGCGGAATGTTGATGTCATTTGGGCGAAGCAGACATCGCCTGCAGGGTAAAGATAAAGTAAAAATTACATTCAACGATGTGGCAGGCATTGAAGAAGCAAAAGAAGAGGTAGCTGAGATAATTGAATTCCTGAAGAATCCGAAAAAGTTCCAACGTCTTGGTGGTCGTATACCTCGTGGAGTTCTGCTTATAGGCCCGCCCGGTTGCGGGAAAACATTGCTGGCAAAGGCTATAGCCGGTGAGGCTGATGTACCTTTCTTCAGCATATCAGGCAGCGACTTTGTAGAAATGTTTGTCGGCGTCGGGGCATCAAGGGTGCGAGACCTGTTTAAACAGGCAAAAGACAACTCGCCTTGTATTATTTTCCTTGATGAAGTTGACGCAATCGGACGCAGACGCGGTGCCGCTTTTATTGGTGGTGGACACGATGAACGTGAGCAGACCCTGAATGCAATCCTGGTGGAGATGGATGGCTTCGATACAAACGACCAGGTAATACTAATTGCGGCAACAAACCGTTCGGATATTCTCGACAACGCGTTGACCCGTCCAGGAAGATTCGATAGGCAGGTTGTTGTCCCGCTGCCGGATATAAAAGGTCGAGATGAAATTTTGAGGGTTCACGCAAGGAAAGTGAAATTAGGCCCCGACGCTGACCTGGAAAGATTAGCACGCGTGACACCTATGTTTAGTGGTGCAGACCTGGCGGCCATTATTAATGAAGCCGCCCTTATCGCAACTATGGCTAATAAAGACAGCATCGAAATGGCTGATTTAGAAGAATCGCGCGACAAGGTTCGATGGGGAAGAGCGAGAAGGAGCAGGGTTATCGACCAGAAGGAAAAAGAAATCACTGCTTATCACGAAGCCGGCCACGCGCTCGTGCAGTCACTACTCGAAGATGCAGACCCATTGCATAAAGTAAGTATCATTCCACGTGGGCCAATGGGGGGCGCAACTTTTGCCCTGCCGGAAAAAGACAGAACAATTTTTACAAAAAGATATTGTATGGCGATTTTGCAGGTCTGTTTCGGCGGCCGAATCGCAGAAGAAATATTTTGTGATGATATATCCAGCGGCGCACAGTCGGACATTCAGCAAGCTACAAATATTGCAAAGCAGATGATTTTGACATGGGGTATGAGTAGTGAGCTCGGCCCAGTCAGTTATGGGCCGGATTTCACTGCTAAAGAGTCGCTGTTCATGCCAAGTGAAAAAGAGTATTCGGAAAAAACAGCCGAAGCAATCGATAGTGAAGTAAAAAAGATTACCAGCGAGGCCTATACAAAAGCAAAACAGTTAATACAGGCAAATAAAGATAAACTTGAGCAAATAGCAAAGGCCCTGCTTAAATACGAGACTCTTGACGCCGCCGATGTGAAACTGATTATCGAGGGCGGCCAGTTGGATAAACCCACAGTCGCTGACCTTTTAGCTGCTGAACAAGCTAAGGGCGGAAAGAAAACTGAAACAAAAAATAAAAAATAAATGTTACTTCTCTTTGCCCTTTCATCTTTTCCCTTTAACCTTTTTTGAGGTGTCTATGCGGAGAAGAGCCGGTGTAATTTTGTGGATAATTTATATTTTTGTCGCTACTTGCTCCGCTTGGGGACAAAACGCGGTTGGACTGGTAAAACACGGACAGGAGTTTTCATCCGCACATATCGAGCCTGTTCACATGGACTCAAAGCCAGGTATAGCGGTCATTTTTGAAGGAACCAAAGACCTTCATTATTATGCAAAGCCGGAAACTGCTCCCGTTCCAGGTCTCGAATTGAAGGTCGAAGCCAAATCTGACATTTTTAGTTTTGGCGAATCCATCTTTCCGAAGTGGAAGTCTTTTCAGGAACCTGCAGGAAAGAAAATTGAGGTTTATGCCGGTAACTTTACCGTATTCGTCCCGTTTTCCGATGAATTGGCAGCGGAGACTACCGAAATAGAAAAAGGCGATGTCGAAGTTAGGATTTCCGGCGTTGCCTGCACAAGTAACGTTTGTCTGGCGCCGTTTGAGAAAACACTGCGAACGACTATTGACATCAGTCTTGCAAAATCCTGGCAGAATTTAAACGGTTTTGAATCAGCTATTGAAAATCAAGAAGTCAAAGCATCCTCTTATTCTGTTCAATTCGCTCTTTTGCTGGCTTTTCTGGCGGGACTTTCTTTAAATATTATGCCTTGTATCTGGCCAGTGCTGCCTATTATCGTGATGCGGATTGTTGAACAGGCAGCACAAAGTAAAGCGAGGGCAGCTTCATTTGGGCTGGCATTTTGTCTTGGAATTTTGCTGTTTTTCGCCTGCCTTGCCGGAGCAAACATCGTTTTGCAGGTTTTTTATGGAACAGTACTGCAGTGGGGTGACCAATTCCGAAGTCCGGCTTTTCTTGCTGTGATGGCGCTTTTACTGGTAGTGCTGGCGCTATTTATGTTCGGCCTTTTTACGATTACCGTGCCGTCATCAATAGCTGCTAAATCCAGCTCCGGTAAAGGTTACACGGGAGCTGTTGCAATGGGTTTTCTGGCAGCGATTTTAAGTACGCCCTGCAGCTTCGCGATTTTGGCAGCCGCCTTTGCCTGGGCGCAGGCTCAGCCTTTGCATCTCGCCACTATTGCAATAATGGTTATGGGCATCGGGATGGCCTTGCCTTATGCGATATTAACTTCTATGCCCGGCTTGTTAAAGTGCCTGCCAAAAGCGGGAAGATGGATGGAGCTGTTCAAACAGGCCATTGGCTTTATTCTGTTAATCATCGCTGTAAAACTTATCGCAGCACTGCCTCAAATCCAGAGAATAAATGTATTATATTTTGCAGTTGTGCTTGCTTTTTCCATCTGGATGTGGAGCACCTGGGTCAGTTACAACACCAGGGCATTTCGCAAGTGGATGGTTAGGGTTATCGCTGTAGCTTTGGCCGTCGCAGCAGGATGGGTATTTCTGGCTGGACCTAAAAATGAGCTTATTGATTGGCAGGATTACAATGCTGATTTAATTGGTGAAGCAATAGCTCAGGACCGGCCTGTTTTAATAAAATTTACTGCCGATTGGTGCCTGAGCTGTCAAACCGTAGAGAAAGTCGTTTACTCCCGCAAAAATATTTCACAGCTAATCGAGCAAAAAAATGTTTTAGCAATTAAAGCCGACACCACAGAAAGAAATTTTCCCGCAACACTTGCTTTGAAAAATATATACAATGAACCGGGGGTGCCGGTCAGCATGCTGTTTGTGCCTGGCAAGGAAGAACCGCTCAGATGGCATGGAATTCTATTTGCAAGCGAATTGAAAAAAACGTTGCAACAGATTACCCCTGCTTCTGCAGGGGTAAACTTATCCCCGCGAAAGCAGGGAGCGGAAAAGAAAGATGGCAAAAAAGCTGAAGATTAAGGTGGTTCGGGCTCAAGCTGCCAAACGGTTCAAACAAATTTGGCCTATATTGACAAAGACATACCCGGAGGCAAAAACCGCACTTAGGTTTAAAAATCCGCTGGAGCTGCTCATCGCAACGATTCTGTCAGCCCAATGCACCGATGTTCGAGTCAACATGGTCACAAAAGATTTGTTCAAAAAATATAAATCGACTGTTGATTGGGCAAAAGCCGATGTAAAACAGATTGAGTCGGACATAAAAAGCACCGGTTTCTATCATAATAAAGCAATCAACATCAAAAATGCCTCTGCCACGATACAAAATCAATATGGCGGCAAAGTCCCTGATAAAATGGAAGAGCTTGTTAAGCTTCCGGGCGTGGGCAGAAAAACCGCAAATGTCGTATTAGGCAACGCCTTCGGAAAGCCCGCAATAGCCTGCGATACCCACGTTATCCGCCTTTCTCGCCGGCTGGGGCTTTCTGAAAATTCCGACCCTGTAAAGCTCGAATTCGATTTAGCCGAAATAATTCCAAAGGCAAACTGGACGATATTCAGCCATACATTGATTCTTCACGGCCGAAATAGCTGTAAAGCTCGTAAACCGGACTGTTATAACTGTCCGATTTCAAAATATTGTCCTTCTGCAAATAACCCGGATTTATGGTAAAATCCCTAAATCGTTAATTAAGGAGAGTTTTACTATGATAGATATTTCTGAAAAACCCGTAAAAGACCTCTGGCGGATATTCAGAGTAATGGCCGAATTCGTCGAGGGATTTGATGAGCTTGCTTCCGTTGGCCCTGCCGTATCGTTTTTCGGCTCAGCCAGGATAAAGCCGAACAATAAGTTCTACAAGCTTGCTGAAAAAACTGCTTTTGAAATAGCAAAGGCCGGCTTCGCAGTAATAACCGGAGGCGGCGAAGGGATTATGGAGGCGGCAAATAAAGGCGCTGCCGATGCGGGTGGTAAAAGCATCGGCCTTAACATCGAGCTGCCTTTGGAGCAGATTCCTAACGAATATCAGAATTTATCTTTGCACTTCAGGTATTTTTTCTGCCGCAAGGTGATGTTTCTAAAATACGCCCATGGCTTTATAGTATTCCCTGGCGGTTATGGAACTATGGACGAATTTTGCGAATCACTGGTATTAATTCAGACGTTAAAGCAGGCATCCTTCCCTGTGATTTTGATGGGCAGTGAATACTGGCAGGGCCTTATCGACTGGATGCAGGAGAAGATGTTAAAAGAATACAAGCATATTTCACATGAGGACTTGAAAGTCTTTACGGTTTTGGACGACCCTAATGAAGCCGTTAAGGTCATCGTGGACTTCAAAAAGTCACAGGGACCCAGCGGAATAGCTATGCCATCCGGTATTAAAAAAGCATAAACGCATTTACGCATCTACTCATCCACGCATTTACTCATTTACGCTTCGAGCATTGTAAATAACCCCGCCTGATTCATGGTATTGTGAAAGAACCTTCCGAGCTTCTTCGCGAAGAATATCCTGCATAACGGTAATACCACGCATCTCAAGAGATAACACCCAGTTTGGTGGTTTTGTTCCTTCGTCAAATCCGATACTGCGTGCGTCCTCATCGCGAGCACCACATATAACCCTTCGAACACCCGACCAGGGGATGGCGCCCAAACACATAGCGCACGGCGCAGTGCTCGTTACAAGCTCATATTCCCGTAAGGGATGCCCTGCGGCAGAAGGCATTTCTTCGCTGCTCAAGTCATAATGACCAAGCATCTGTTGTGCTATACTTATAGCCATAATTTCCGCGTGTGCGCTCGAACAGTTCGCAGAAATTACCATATTAACGCCAGCAGCAATCAGTTTCCCACTTTCCTGCTCGAATACAGCCGCCCCAAAAGGCCCGCCTGTCTTATGCTCGATATTCAACCGTGCTAACGTAATAACCAAACGCATCCGTTCTTCTATACTCGTAAAATTGCGCTCGGCCCCCACCAAAAACTGCCCCATCCAATCAGGCAACTCCAAAACCAATTTCGAATACTCCATTTTACTCATATACTCATCCTAAATTGCAAATCGTAAATCGTAAATTCCTGTCCTACCTGTCCTGAGCAAGGCAAAGCCGAGTCGAAGGATTCTACCTCAGATTTCACGGAAAGGTATATCGCTGTGTGTAATGCCTATACTTGTTGCATGGTATTTCCTAAAGAGGGTATGCACAGAACCTCTAAGTTCTTTTTCATATTTGGTTGGACCGATGCTAATCCTAACCCGTCTCCAAAAATCTTCATTCTCAGGGAGATTTATACAAACATAAGGAATTATCAAACCATTTTTTGTGCGAAATTTCGGTTTTATCTCATTAAAAGGGCGTCTATGGTCAAACACTAACCGCCATTCTTCTTCTCTTTCGAAAGAAGGATGTTTTAAAGTTGAACAAGTTGAATAGAGTTCCCATAGAAACTTATTACTGCCCCCGCATACAATAGCAGAAACCATATCTGGTGTGCATGGGATTTTTGAAAATTGCTCAGGATGTTGAATGTAAGGCATAACATACGAATCAATTAGTTGATTAATTATCCTTTCTTGTTCCTTAGTATCATAAACACATTCCTTGAGCTCAAAGTGTTGACCTTGTATTGCATCAACAAGGCCTTGATGAGGGAAACCTATCGAAAAGCCTCCTCCCCGACAATAGGCTCTCCATTGACTTAGTTCGTTTTCAGCTTTCGATAGTGAACAAACATAAACCGGCCTATTATGATCTGGTCCAATAAATGATAAATCTGTATCAAACCTTTCCAGACGTTCCTTTTCGCCCCCAAACAATGAAGAAATCGTCCGTTTAATAATCTTACGAGCAATATTGATTCCATGCATAAACTCTGCTGAATCATTTAAGTAGAAAATGTCTGTCGCCCATAGGGAACTGCTTTCGATAATTCCAGTCAATCCTTCGGGTGTTGTATAATGCCATAACAGATCGTTACTTGTTGTTTTCTGCTCATTCATATCGATTCCTTCTTCGATGCTCGTCCATTCTCTTGCGTTCCAATGGAAACTCGTCAATAAAGACATCAAACATATCTGTCTCTATATCGTAATCAGAGCCGTGTTTTCTTTCCTTAGCTTCAACAAATGTCGTTAAATCATCATCTTCCTCAAGATAAGCATACAAATCATCCTCGTAAGAATATTTGGTGATTTTATCACGAATTCCTAGTGCGTCCAATTCTGACAAAGGCACTCTTAGCCAGCCATGACCCGGTGTTTCAATAAACAAATAAGGCTTTAGCATCTTCGCAGACGATAGGTTTGGAGGTAGAGTTCTTGGTCCAAGTCGCTCCAACAATTCATCAAGTCCTTCTTGGTAATTATCTTCTTCCCTGAAATCTGCGTAGTACTTTCCTTTGAGAAATCCTGGCAATTCGACCTCGTCCAGTAAAATCGGTAAAACAATTACCCGCTTTTCATCGATTTCTCGAGTTGATGCCAGATCTAACTCTCTCTTAACACATTGGCTATTAAGAGATGTTGAAGATATTATTGCTGCAACAAAATCTACGCTATCAATGCCATCTCGTATCTTTTCTATTAGAGAATCACCAACAAGAATCTTTATCTCATCAATCCATACTGTATGACCAGCGTCACGTAGGTCAGCTGCTAATCTTTTAGCGAACGGTTTATCCTTATGTGAATAGCTTATAAATATTGAACTCATTTTCCATATTTCCGTTATTCATCTTTTTTCTTTTTTAACCATTCTACCTCGCTTTTGGCGGACTTGCCAATCCAATTTTAGGCACGCATTTTAGCGTTTTTTTCTCACCATCACCGCACCAAAACCAAGCCAATTCTGACGTGTGTTATAAAGTAAGAATGAGAAATAAAATTATTCCGATGGGAACAATGACTAATATGCTACACGTACAAAATAACCAAAAAATTCCTATTTTTGCCCAATGACGAAGCGTTTCGTCTCCAGTAGTCATAGCGAATTTTAAGAATCGCCAAGTATGGACTGGTGAATAAAAACGTAAGATGCGTGCGCATTCGTCCGAATGATTAGGAGCTATATGTTCGAGCACTAACGAAAAGTAAAAAGTATAAATCCCGCTTGAGAGCAATGTAAATGCAAATATTGCTTTGAAGTAGTACCCAAATAAAACTCCTATACGTGAGTCCGATTCGGATTTCACGCTTAGGACGATAATTGTCGCAAGAATCATTAAGGCAAGAAATGGCCATTTGCCCCACTTCATTGCTTTCGCCAGATTCTTAATATGATCATTCAATTTTCAACTCAGCATATGCTTAATTCTCTCGAACTATTATTCTCTTAATTCTCGTCAAACACAAATCAAATTTTTTCTTATCCGCTAATGTTTTGTACATAACGGGTTGCGTAAATACCTGCTTTTTTTCTTAAAAAACGCCGTTTTCTGCTTGAAAAACCGCCCTTTTCTGATATAATACTAACAGCTTGGGGCAGACATCCCCAGGAGAGAGACTATGAATAAGCAAATGCGCACAACGCGATACGCATAACGCACAACGAATCGTCCCCGGAGGGACAAGTTCGCGGAGACCTTGCTGCGTCGGAGCTTCAGCGGAGACGAGCCGCAAGTCACAGGACAAGCCGTCCAAGCCAAATTTAGTCGCATAGTCTTATATATTAAGGACATATGAATGACTAATGAGCAATTACAATTAAACCGCTCACTCATTTACCCGTTTACTCATTTACGCATTGACTCTTTGGTCAATCAAATTGACCAAAGTATGCAAAACAAACCCAATTTTCATCAAAATCGAGCGTTCGTAAGTTATGCTAAAACAAAGGGTTATGAAAACGAACCCCCATTTTTGGCCCAAAAATCCCAAAGCCAATTTTCAAAACGGAAAAATGAACGTAAGCTATTGTTTTACAATGAACTATGAACTACGAACCATGAACAACGAAATTAAAAACAAACCCAATTCAAACCCAATCAAAGCCAAAACAAACCCAATCAAACCCAATTCAAAGCCAATCAAAGCCAAAACAAACCCAATCAAACCCAATTTAAAACCAAGACAATTCTACATTCTAAATTCTAAATTCTCAATTTCTTTCACTGCTTTCTCTAAATGTCCTAACAGGTATTTCTTCTCCGGCCCGCCAAGATGCTCCCACGGCAGAACCTCATCAGTTTCAAATTGCCTCTGTGCAAGCTCGTCTAAGTCTAATCCGAATTTCTCAAATGCCCTCTGCCAAATTGAAGGCTCAAAACACTCATCCCACAAATCGAATCTTGCTCCATCCTTATATGCCTCTTCAATAACATCGCCTAAGCGCCTGTCGCCCCGCCCTATCGCCGATTCCAAAACGCTGCGGTTTATGTTGTGGAACTTAAAATGCAAAAAATTAGCCCTGAGTTTCCTTTTCTCATCGAGTATTAACCTTCTGGCATTTTCAAAATATGCTCTTGGTTTTTGCCCGAGCCAGCCGAACGGCGTATGTGCCTTCGGCACGAACCAGCTAATGGTAATATTAATCTCGCCGGTTTTATTATCGACCTCTTTTCTCAACTTTGCTAATCTATATGAAAGCTCTACAATTTTCTTTACATTTTCTTCAGTTTCACCGGGCAGCCCTACCATAAAATACAATTTCAACTTCTGCCAGCCGGCTTTATATGCTGCCTCCACCGCAGCGAACAAATCTTCATCTTTTATGGGCTTATTGATAATCTCTCGCAATTTTTCATTTGCCGCTTCTACAGCAATTGTAAGACCGCTTTTCCTTACAGATGTCAGCAATTTAGGCAAGTTACTTAGCTGCCTGTCAACTCGCAAACTCGGAAGTGACAGACCAACGTGTTTGTCGTGGAAATACTTATGCAATTTCGTGACTAATTCTTCGAGCTTTGGATATTCAGCGCTCGATAAGCTCAGCAAGCTAACCGTATCGAATCCTGTTGCCTTATGGCAGCTCTTTGCAATATCGATAATCTTCTCAACGCTGCGATATCGCACAGGTCTTCTGCAAAAACTGGCCTGGCAAAACCTGCATCGGCCTGGACAGCCCCGCATAATCTCAATGCTCACACGTTCATGTACCGCCTCGGCAAATGGTACAATTGGTTTAAGTGGTACCGGAGCATGAGCAAAATCCTCGACAACGGCATTTCGTAATTCGCCGCCGGTATAAAAAGCCGGGACATAGGCCCAGTCAAATGTTTTGGCGAGCTTCTGCAAAATCTCTTTTTTGAGCCGGCCTGCTTTTTTCATATCCTTAATCAGTTGCACAAGTTCAACTACTGCCTCTTCCCCTTCACCTAAAACAAACAGGTCAATAAACTCAGCCATTGGCTCACAGCAGTTTGCCATCCCGCCGCCCGCAATAACTATCGGCTGGCTCTGGTCTCTTTCGGAGCTTCTGATATTGATACCGCCGAGGTCGAGCATACCGAGCACATTTGTATAACAAAGCTCATTCGTTAAGCTAAAGCCGACAATATCAAAACTTGCCAGCGCCGCCCTATACTCCAGACTAAATAGAGGGAGATTTTTTTCTCGCAGTATTTTTTCAGCATCAATCCATGGTGCAAAAACACGCTCCGCTGCTACATCCTCGATTTTGTTGAGGATATCGTAGATAATCGCCAGGCCTGTATAGCTCATTGCAACCTCGTAAACGTCCGGGAAACACAACGCTACCGTCAGCTTGCATTTACCAAGGTCTCTTCCCTCGGCTACGCTCGGGACAGGTTTGACTTGATTTATCTCCCCGCCGATGTATCTGCCGGGCCTGCGAACAAACGGCAGAAACTCCCGCTCAACCCGCTCAGCCAATATTGCCACCTTTCTCTTGTTCATACACAAATTATAAATTGATTATTGCTGATTTTCTACTTATTATTGGCGTTGCTTTTCGAAAGGTTTTGATATGAACAAAAAAACCCGCTCGGTTTTGTTTATAATCTTTTGCATTTTCCTGATTGCGGCTTCGTATTTCTCTGTCAGGTCTAAACAGCGAATCGAGCTTGATAGCGGTCATCGGCCGGTTATGGGAACTTTTGCTCGTGTCGTTGTCATTGCGGAAGACTCAAAAACTGCTAAAGAATCTATCAAGGCCTCATTTGCCGAAATCCATAAGGTTGATGACCTGATGAGTGATTACAAGGATGATTCGGAAATTTCTCTGGTACACAGAGATGCGTTTAATCGGCCGGTTAAAGTCAGCCAATCTACATTCGAGGTCCTGGAAAAAAGTATCGAATTCAGCCGGCTCACCGATGGCGCTTTTGATATTACAGTTGGGCCATTAGTTGACCTCTGGAAATCAGCAGCTGAAAGCAACAGCGTCCCTACACAAGCTCAATTAGATGAAGCTAGAGCAAAGGTCGGCTATGAAAAACTCATCCTTGACTCCATTGATAAGACCGTAAGATTCGAAGCTGACGGTATGAGAGTCGATTTAGGCGGAATAGCAAAGGGCTACGCAATAGATAAGGCAATAGAAGCCATACAATCTGTCGGTGCAATCGGCGGAATGGTCGATATCGGAGGTGACATTCGATGCTTTGGCACACCTATGCAAGGCAAAAACTACCCTGGCTCGGCAGGCACGCCGCGGCCTGACGGCTGGCTAATCGGACTACAAGACCCCAATGAAACTATCGACGATAGTGATATTCTTGCGCAAGCAGGAATCCAAACCAGCGAACCTTTACTGATTTTGCAATTAACCGACGCTGCTGTTGCTACCAGCGGCAACTACAGGCGATTTGCCTTAATTGACGGTAAAAAATACAGCCACATCATCAATCGTCAGACGGGAATAAGCACCGAAGGCCTATCCAGTGTAACCATAATTTCCAAAAATGCAGTTGATGCTGATGCCCTGGCAACGGCGGTCAGCGTGATGGGACCCGAAAAAGGTCTCGCCTTAATCGAGACAATACTGCAAACCGAGGCAATCCTGATTCCTTCACAGCCGAAGCCCGTCCCGAGTGAAATCGAGGGATACGAGCTTATAAAAACCACCGGCGCCGAGAAATATATAACCAGCAAATGATGGTGTACAGCTCGTCTTGACGAGAGACCGAGCCGCAGCAGGACACACCCTACAATATAACTCACAAAAAAACTGAGGCCAAAAAGCACAAATCTCCGTAAAAAGGAGCTTTTTACGGAGATTTCAATGGTTGACTACACACAAGCTCTTTTGTTATAATAAGAGGTTTGATATGGATATTGCCTTACAACAGTCTATAGAAATGGCCTCTACCTGACATAGAAGCCTCTGCCTTGTAATCCATTGTAAAACTCGATTCTAAGATGAGGTTGTGTAAATGCAAGAACGGACTTTAGGCGAATTAGCTGAATATGTGGGGGGGCGGATTGTCGGCAATCCTGATACAATAATCAAGTCTGCTTCAACACTTGGCCGGGCGGGTAATGGCGATATTAGCTTTTTAACCAACCGCAAATATAAGAGGCAGCTGCGGATAACAAAAGCAAGCGCGGTAATCGTAGGCAAAGAAGGGACGGCAGATACTTCGGTCCCTCTGTTGATAGCCGAGGACCCCTACTATGCTTTTATGCAGATTATGGTGCTGCTGCATGGCCACCGCAAACACAAAAAGGTAGGAATCAGCCCACGGACTTCGATTTCGGATAGCGCAAAAATTGGTGCAGACTGCCAAATTCATGATTTTGTGACAATATCTGATAATGCAAAAGTCGGAGACGGCTGTGTAATTTACCCCTGTGTATATGTGGGGTCAGGAGTGCAAATTGGTAATGACAGCATAATATATCCCAATGTTACCATTTACGATGGGTGCAAAATAGCTAATCGCGTGATAATAAATGCAAATACAACTATCGGAGAAGACGGCTTTGGCTATGCCAGCCATAAGGGTGTACATCATAAGATACCACAAATTGGTACTGTGATTATAGAAGACGATGTAGAAATCGGTACCTGCTGTGCAATAGAGCGAGGCACGCTCAGCGACACTATCATAAGCCAGGGCAGCAAGATAGGTGACCTGGTTACGATAGGTCATGGCACAAAAATCGGCCCACATTGCTTGCTTGTGGCTCAAGTAGGAGTTGCAGGCTCGACCTCACTTGGGCATCACTGTATCGTAGGCGGGCAGGTTGGAATTGTGGGCCATATCAATATCGGAAACAATGTTACAATCGCAGCTCAAGCTGGAGTCATTAACAACATCCCAGACGGCAAAGTGGTGTTGGGCGCACCTGCTATCGAGGCAGGCCAGGGTAAACGAGCGTACGGCATGATACAATACCTGCCTGAGATGCGGCACAATATACGCAAACTGGAAAATCTGCTTGAACGAATCGCTCCATCTGTCGAGTCTGAAGCAGAAAAGTCGGATGAGCAACAGTTATGAATTTTCGTTTTCCGATTTTCAAACGTCCATCGCAAATCGCCGATAGTCAGTCCAATTATGGGGATGTGCTCGGCTTGATAGCAGGAGAGGGTAGACTGCCGTTTCTTGTGGCGGCTGGCGCTAAACGTGCGGGATTACGAGTAATTTGTGCCGGCCTGAGGGACTACGTAGAGCCGAGCTTAGCTGACGAAGTTGATGTTTTTTACAAAGTTGCGATTGCCCGGCCTGGCAGCTGGATACGAAAATTAAGAAAGCACAACGTCAGCAGAACAATCATGGTCGGGCGAGTTACCAAGGGAAAGCTTTTTACGCCCTGGCGAATCTTGCGATATCTGCCAGACTGGCGAGCATTCAGAATATACTACTGGCGGCTGCGCGGCAAAAGCAGACTTTCGAATCCATTTTTGCATGCCATAGCCGCGGAGTTAGCCAGCGGTGGAATAATAGTGGAGAATTCAATAATGTATTGCAAGGAGCATATGGCAAGTGAAGGCTCGATGACAAAACGTCAGCCGAACTCACTGATTGAAAAGGACATTGAATTTGGCTGGCAAATAATTAAAAAGCTCACCGAGATTGATATAGGTCAGGCAATTGCAGTGAAGGAAAAAGAAGTAATAGCTGTTGAGGCGATAGAAGGCACGGCAGCAATGATTGAGCGAGTGGGACAAATTTGCAAATCGGGCGGCTGGACACTAATAAAGGCCTCCAGACCGAATCAGGACATGCGATTCGATGTGCCATGCGTAGGCCCGGATACTATTAGAAGTTTGGCTAAAAACGGCGGCAAGTGCCTCATTGTAGAAGCAGGTAAAACAATAATTATTGACAAACCCGACACAATAAAACTTGCCAATCAGCTGGACATAATCATTGTCGGGCGTTGAAACATCATAATTTCGCTAAGGTACTTACGCTAAAGTTAAAATCCGATGGCTGATTTCCCATTTCAACTTTTAATTAAACACACTTCCTCAAAGAACCCTCCTACGCTAAAGCTTCGGAGGGCAGGCAAGGATGAATCTTTATCGTGTACATCCCTTTTGCGAGCTGTTCCAGGCAGGCGCGAGGTTTATGATGCCCTATGGAATAATAGAAGCGTAATTGTAAAAGTATTTTCACACAAGATTAGCTCAAGGCGTCATCTTAAAAGAGAGTGGGAAGGACTGAACAAACTAACGGAGCTGGAACTGAGCTCACCTAAGCCCCTGTTTTACGGAAAAACAGAAGATAACCAACTTGTGGTAGTAGTGGAAAAAATAGCTGATTCATCAACGGTTTTGGATGCATTTCTAAAGACACCGGAGCCAACAAAGAAGCTGGACTTGTTGGTTCTGGTTTGTAAAGAATTGGCGAAACAACATACCAGGGGAGTCCTACAAAAAGATTTGCATCTGGGAAATTTCCTGCTGGCTGATGACAAGGTCTTCTTGCTCGACCCCGGCCAGATGCGATTTTTGCGGTGTGAAGTTGGTAAGAAAGCGGGTATTTCTCAATTAGCGATGTTAGCGAGCTATTTACCAGACAGCGATACAGCATCTCTCGAAAAACTTTGTCAGGAGTATTTTAACGCCCGCGGCTGGCATCTTGAAAAGGCAGACGAGGAAATAATTCAAAAACAGATAACTGCGCATCAAAAAAGAGTAGCCAAAAAGGAATTAAAAAAGTGCCTGCGAACCAGCAAGAGACAGTTGCAGGTTAATACAGGCAAATACCTCGCTGTGTTTGACCGACATTTTACTCTGGGAGCGGAACCGCTTGATTTTATAGAACAAATAGATGCACTAATGGATAAAGGTGAGATTCTCAAAAACGGTAATACCTGCTACGTGTCCCGATTGATGTGGAATAACAGAGACACCGTGGTCAAACGATATAATCATAAGGGTTTTATCCACTCACTGCGTCATACAATAAAAAAGTCCCGTGCCCGACATGGATGGCTGCACGCACATCGACTTAGAATGCTGCAAATACCTACACCGAAACCATTGGCTTATATCGAGCAACGCAAATATAAGCTTGTGTGGAAATCTTATCTGGTAACCGAATATGTTGAGGGACAGAAGCTTTATGACTTCCTGCGAGATAGTATTACAAGCGAAGAGGAACGCTCAGCGGTAACCCAGCAGGTTGTAGAGCTGCTTGATAAGCTGGGTAAATACAGAATCACTCACGGAGATTTGAAGCATTCAAATATTTTGGTTACAGATAATGGTATTGTTTTAACAGACCTCGATGGGATGAAAGTGCACAGATGTAAGTGGTTGTACCGGTTTCGCCGAGCAGAAGACATAGCTTGTGTACCAGCTATGAATCCGGCTTGAATACTACTTCAATGCCATAGCATGAAAATATATAGCAAAGATTTTCTTCGTAGAACTCCTGCAATGACCGATGGCAATTGAATATAAACCCAGCAAGTTTTTTGATTTTCCTTCTAAACCAAAACGGGGACGTGAATATAAGCCGTTGAGATATGATTTTTATTCTTAAATCTGTATAAAAATTGGGGACCTTTCTCTTCAGCTGGCATTTTGTGTCTACGAAATAATAAAATGTATACAGGCCAAAAAATCTTCTATGGGTGTAATCTGAATAATAGTATGGATTAGAAAAATGAGGTACGGAAATGCAGGCAATTCCATTACTTTTCATAACCCTAACCATCTCCCGCATCAGGTTTTCAAAATGCTCTATGTGTTCCAGAATACTTCTACAATGAATCTCATCCACTGATTTATCGGGTAAGAAAGAAAGCCCATCTTCCAAATCAGAAACTATATCCACGTTCGGCAAATCAAGCTTATCAATGCCAATTCTTCCCTTTTTCTTTTGAAGACCACAACCTAATTCAACAATCACTTTCCTCCCGCTTTTAATCACGCTATCCAGGTCAATCTTAATAATTGCGCTCATAGCATCTTTTTTTAATAAATCCGGCCAAGCCCGCTGCCGATTACTAAAACTCCTCTTCTTCAGCTACTGTTTCAAGGTTCTTTCAATCAAATTAACAAGCCCCTTCCCAAGCTCACTGACATCAAAACTATGAACCGTATTTTGGTTTGCCCGGCCCATTTTTTTTCTCAAATCAGAATCTGTTATTAGTCTTGCAATACGGTCGGCCCACTGGGACAAATTCGTTACAACAAAACCTGTAACTGCATCATGGACATATTGAGCATTTACTCCTACCGGTGAAGCAACAACCGGTAGTCCTGCGGCTGCATACTGCAAAACCTTAAAGCCGCATTTACCTCTGGTAAAACGGTTGTCCGGCAAAGGCGCCAGACCAATATCACTCGTTAGCAAATCTATAATCTGTGTCTGTTCGGACCACCGATGTTTTTCAACCTGTATATTTTGCAAATCGAAAAATTCATCAGATATAATTCTTAAAATAACATTGTGGAATCGTGCACCGATTTCTTCAAGGGCAGGTTTGATTTCTGCGAGATAACGTAATGTGCTTTTACTGCCGACCCATACGAGTCGAACGTTGCCATCATCTTCTGGATTCGTATGCACCTTGTAAGCATTGGTGTCCAAACCAGTGGGAAGTATCTGGACATTGGTATTGAATCTTTTCGCATATTCAGCAAGGTAAGAATTACCGGCTATGACCAAATCAGCCAGTTTAACCGTTCTTTCAAAAAACCTTCGGCGTCTATAGCTTGGCCTTTCCGGATTTTTATCAGAATACATTACCGCATCGTCAAAATCGTAAATGACTTTTCGGGCATAGTGTCGCAACCACAAAGCATTAAGGAAATTCAATTTTTTCTTATGCAGAAAAACCCCATCAAATTCCCTTGCCCGCTTAAAAAGCTTCCGACGCGCCAGGCAGCCGGACGGTAACTGGACAACTTCACAATTTATGCCATTTATGCCCAATGTATTAAGATAAACTCCTATTCGCTGCCTAAAGCTTGCGCGTTTTATGTTATTACTCAACACTAGAATATTCATTTAGTGGTCTTACCGGTTAAAAAACAAGTTATAAAATTTCAGCCCAAGGCGCATTATACAAACCCTTTTCGATTAGGTCGAGCATGTACTGAGCTATCTTTTGGCAATTAAAGTCGGTGTGCGCCTTTTGCATCCCCGCTTTTGCTATTCTTTCACGTTCCTGCTGATGCTTTAAGTACCAATCGGCAAGCTCAAAAAACTCATTAGAGGAACCAAAATACTTAAGGTGAACGCCGTCTTCAAAAAGTAATTCGTAACCTGGAACTCTTTTTGCAAGCTCAAAAGTACCGCAGGCGGGGATATTTGCAAGTCTATCCGAATGATAAAGATAAACATCATTCGCAATATTAATACTTAGCGCTATTTTCGCACCACTAATGGCGTAAAAACACTCCATTCCCTCCGTTTTCGGTCTGCCAAAGCATGCGTATACCTTTGCATTGGGCGTTTCAGATAATCTCTTAGCCAAAATGTACCTATCCTCGTCCCGAGGTAGTTCGCTGTGGTCAGCCGACCCTAAAAATGTGATATCCGTCCTCCATTTATCAGCAACTTCATGTGGGTACTGTATGTCAGGGTCACAAGAAAACGGCATAAATGCGCAACAAGGTACGCCAGCATCTTTGTAGGTTTGAAGAAACCTGCCAGCACTTGGCATTATGACGATGTCCATTTGTTTTCCTGCTTCTACCCGTTCTGGTTTGGTTTCCGGGTATGGGTCGCCATCTCTACCAACAAAAATCGCATTTGGTGCGGATTGTCGGGCAAATCTAATCGTTTCAGTTGTAATATATTTCATGGTGAGGAAAATTACAATATCGGGGTAGTATGCTTTAATTTGTTTCGAGAGAACCTCGTCAGCGGTTCTTCTGGCAAAACGCGGCATAAATCGCCTGAAATGCTTTCCGGAAAAAGGATTGTACTGGGTCATTATATTTCTATAGCTAAATCGCTGGACATCACATCCGCAGCGGATAAGGCCCTTGACCAACCGACGTTCCTCCAGAAAGATAGACCTCGGCCACTCGTCCTTGAAATCCGCTATTACGAATATGCGCTTTGCTTTGTGCATAAAACAAACCTACTTAACCAGCTCAACAACAATATCATTGGCTGGAACCAACCAACACATATAAGTGCTCTCGTACCACCACTGTATTCTCGGTCCGAGATTTATCAAGGGCTCTATTATGCGATTGGGCCAGAATATGCCTCTTTTGCAGAATTTTATTTTTCGGCTGGTGATTTTGGAAAAATGAAAATCAAAATAATAATCTTTTTCCCTGGCGAATCTGGATTCTGCAACAAAAAAATCGAAAGTATCGATTGAAAAATGCTTTTTATGTGTTGGGTCAACATAATTGTTTCGCGAGCTAAAATGCGGCACCCGAATTTTCAATAGTCCTCCTGGTTTTAATATACGGTATAAATCTCTCAGTACAGGAATATACTCAATGTGTTCGAGAATGCTATCACACCGAACCTCATCAAATTGCTCATCATCAAATGGCAGCGGTAGCTTTTCAATATTATGGACAATATCCACGCCTGGCAAACCAACGCAATCAAGATTAATCCAACCTTCCTTTACATTCCTTCCACAGCCAAGGTTTAACTTTTTTAAGTCCATATATTCTTTAAAGTTATTGCCCTTAATCACCCTTTGAAAGGTCAATAGAATCATTAACACTATGTTGGAAATCAGGTGTAGCCGGTTTTTTCTTTTTAGAGGCCTCTACAAAATAGCCCACGGTAAAATTTTTGTCCTTGTCAAACCTCTCTAAAAAATGGCAGAGAACAGGAATAAATTTACGAAACCAGAAACTTACAATAAGCTTGAGCGGAAAAGTCAGTATTTTAAGAGATTTCCTCATATCCCGAGGAAACAAAAATTTTGCAAGTCTCCGTGATTCCTGGGCATAATGCTTAAAAAAGCCGCAGTTAGGAAGAATTTTTATATCCTCGAATCCAAACATAGGCAAAAAACGCTGATACCAGAATGGGGCATAGCCGCCGTAATAAATATAAGGTTCCTGATGAATTCCACACCCCAGCGGAGCGGTCAGAAACAACCGACCACCCTGCCGTAATATCCGCGAAAATTCCTCAATAACTTTTATTGGCTCAGGCACATGCTCAAGAACCTCACTGCAAATGACAACATCAAAAGACTCATCGGGAACCGGGACATCCGTAATATCACAGATATAATCCATCTTTGTATACTTGCCTGTGCTACTTGGTGTCTTGCAAAAATCCTGCGTTTTGTAATTACAGTGAGAAAAAATGTCCCGATAAGGCCCTGTCCCTGCTCCTGCATCCAAAACATCCGAGCCCGCAGGTACTGTTTTCGCCATTTCAGCCATCCATTGATGGCGATTGTAGGCATTAAATCTGAAAATTGATTTTCTCTTATCAATTGCCATATAAGCTCATCCCTCTCTTATATCACACTCAGATTACCTCACGTAATTATTCTTTGCTGAACCAGAACATTCCGCAGCCGTACCTTGCATTCTCTAAAATATCAATATCTATATTTTCAATGAATTCTTTCTGGTCATTCGTCCCCGAAAACTCAACCAATTTAAGGCCTTTGAAGTAATCGATAATCTGTCTCGGAGAATGAATCCTATGAGCATTAAAGCAAAGCCGAGGTTCTCCTACCGGCAAAGAGAATAAAAGGTTACCGCCTTTTGCCAAGCACCTTGTTAGCTCAGCGGCGGCTTTCTTTGTCCCCAGCGGGTCCAATAGGTCACCATATCTGCCAAGCCCAATGTGTTCTGCAACGTGCAGGCAGGATATTGACTCGAGCGAATTATCCGGGTATGGCAAATCCAATATGCTTGCTTTCACGCTTTTAAGGCTTTCAACGTTATAAGCATCCAAAGGCCGAATATCAACAAAATGCACTTTTGTAATCGTGCTGAGCAGGCCTACAAAATCTGCGCTTGAGCCGACATCAACGTGCAGTTTGGGATTCAAGGAATGTATTTTTTTGAAAGCCCAAAGATGCTGGTAAAAATAATGGCTATCGACGCTTATCTTTGCCGTTCTGTCAAATAAGCAGGGATAGGTATCAGCAAACTTAATTTGCTCGGCACCATCCATCCTGCTATATTTACGCATATCTCTTATATACCTTGGGTATTCCAACAATGCCTGAAACAATTTTCCTTTCCTTACCGGCCTTTTCCATCTACTAAATACTCTTGCCATCCTTGTTACTTCCTCTCAAACTATGAAACCCTTATCCAGCGGTCATATATATTACCGAAAAAAAAGAATACCATACAAGTATTCTTAACAAACGTTTGCTGTAAGCTCGCTGTCATATTTCTTGTCCTTGATTAAGTCGATATGCTCATTGACCTTATACTGGAAATTAGGCACAGCTTTTCTGTTACATAGAACGATACTTGGCATTCCCAGAGCTGCAGAGACAGATGCCGCACCTGAATACAAAAGATATCTTTTCCGGGCGGAAAATAGGACATCCGCAAGCTCTTCTATCGTGAAAATGTTATAACAATCCGGATTGAATGTTCTTTTTACAAGCTCCTCAAGAGGGTTCCTGGTTTTTGAATGGCGGTGAGCGAGCAGAATAAACTCATTAACATTGCTTTTAAGATACTCGACAAACCTTTTATGAAAATCCCTTTCATAATAGCCGTTAGCTTTTCCAGCCGCTCCATAGGAAGGGTCAACAATGGTTTTTTCTTTCAACTGCTCGACCAGATTCGGCCTGTAATACACTTTGGGGCATCCGCTGCCTTGTAAATTAAACAGCTTTTGAAGATATTCATCTAATGTCGCAAAATTGTGCTTGAGGGGCTGGTGAATAAACCATCCTTTCTCACCGGTAAACTCGATGTACGGATTACGTCCCCAAACGAAATCCCGAATTGCTTCGCTGCGAAAAATGGACTTGTTCGAGATAAAAGTCTTTATCCCTTTCTGTTTCCATAATAATTCCGGAAGTGAGGAATATATGAGGTGGTCGCCTAAGCCTCCAAAAGGTATCTGGATGACCAGCCGTTTTTCTCTATTGGCTTTTTCCAGAATATCTGCATCAGGGACCGGGCTGTGTGGCTTTGTCATATGGACCCTGACTTTGTAATATTTCCTTATTATCTTTGAGTACCAGTTATGCTTTGGCCTCATCTTATAATCTTCACTCAATATCGGCATCCTGCAAATCCCTACTGTTTCATGGCGGTACAGTTTTTAGATTTTTTTAACCAGTCTGAACTGTTGCTTCCCTGAGTGTGTGCCTGTTGGTTTGTTTTGAGAAACAAAGTCGATGTTCAGCCGATAGCCATGTTTGCATTTTTCAGCTAATGCCTCCATGGAGAAATCGACGATATCTTCTCTTTTATTAGTTTTAGCAGTGTTAACCATATTTACCTATTGAACTACATCCACACCCTGTAAGTTGGCAGTGTCCAAATTTACCCAGCACTTTTTTATATCTGTCCTACAACCAACATTAAGCCTTTTTGTAATCATTACAGCCCAGATTTATACATACTACACAGCTTCAATTTTCTTCCCAAAAGAAGTAATACAAGTAGGCAGAGGTTTGGGTATTTGCCAATGGGGTAATCTATCGTTTTCTTTACTTAAAAGCATTGCTCTGAACAATCCTCTATAATATTGGGGGTCAAATGGGTAATAGCTGATAGCCTTTTTAAACAGTAAAATAGCCGCTTGTCTGTGGCCTTTCTGGTAATGTTTTCTGGCCAAGCCACGATACTCACGGCTAATTTTACGTTTAGCCATTTTGGCCGGAACCACTTTATCGCCGCCAAGATGGAAATAGAATCGCTCCAGGAGCAATATTATATTCGGGCAAATCTCCTCGGAAACCTGACTAGTAATACCATCGATTGTTTTTCTCCTTATAACGCTTATCTCCGGCACACACAACAATTGTACCTTCAGAGAAAGACGCAAGAAAGCATCAATGTCCTCGGTTTTTTTTAACGCTTCATCAAAGAAAAAACCCTCCAACGCAGATTTGCGAAAAAAAGTTGTTGAGGGCAGAAGACAAGGCATTCTATCGTAGAAATTCTTAGTCAGCCATCCTGACAGGTAGCGCTCGCCACCGAATCCTTCCGCTTCTCTGCCATCGGGATACACATCTTTGAACAAGGAATAAGCCATACCGAATTGAGGATTTTGCTCTAATTTACGCAGCATTGTTTGTAAATACTCTGCTGGCCACATATCGTCGTCATCCAATAAAGCGACATATTCACCTTTAGCATTAACCAAACCCATATTTCGCGCGCTCGAAAGACCACCGTTGCTTTTGTGAAAGTACTTAATTCTGATATCTGATATACATTTGATGACAGACCGTGTATCATCAGCCGAGCCATCGTCTATAACAAGTATCTCAAAATCAGTAAAGCTTTGCTGTAAGACACTATCAACAGCTTCTTTCACCAAATCACTTCGATTATATGTTGGAATAATCACGCTAACTTTCGGCATAGAAATAGCTTTCCTTATCAATATATTCACTTTCTTGCCAACTTAATTAGGTTTTTCAATTTAATCGCTTTTTTGAATCTTCGAAACATCTCTCTCCGTTTATAGGGAGACAATGGGCTTAATGCTGTTCTGAGAGCCCTTATCAACTGAGGGTCCCCACCTCCGGCAACAAGTGCCTCATAGTTCCTCCTGGCAAAAATTCGGTCTCGCATGTCTGCAATCGGTAGATTTTCCACATCGGAATAACTTAATCTGTGTTCGAAGCTCTTGCATTGTTCAATTATACCAGCAGCTTCGAGATTTAACATAGTTCGGATACATTTTTCACATACACAACAATTATATCTGCTAAAGCGATTCTCCCAGCAGACACGAAGATTATCCAGAGCCACCTGCGACTTGCCGACCTGCCACAGTATCTTTTCAACTCGGCTGGCTTCACAACCATCGTGAATAATATCCATAGATTCGGTTGCCCAAAGTGGGTCTGTAAGCGGATGAGACCCCCAGGGAAATAGGTCTTCGTATTTGCAACTTCCTGGTATATACACTTTGCAAAATAAGCATTCTAAGCCAAGAGCAACACTTATCATAGCTGAACCAAAATACATTTCCCAGTCAAGTATGTTGGAGGTAATATATCTGACGTTTGTGGATACCTGAATGATTTGCCTATTATATTCCTTTGCCGCAGCTTCTACGCCTTTTAAAGCCATTATAAATAATTTGTGGTCATCCAAGCTAATATCAAATCCGTGTACAAAGAGCAAATGTGATATTTTCTCTGAAGCTGGCAATTTTGTATTTTCATTTTTCAGTAATGTGTAAAATGAATCGACTCCACCAGAGAAAAACATTCCGATATTTCGTCCATTTTTAATAGTCCCGTCGCTTTGGGCAGCTTCAATCTTTATGGGTCTATACTCAGGGCGCCACTTATTCATAATCTCCATAAATCTTTCAGCTCCGAGCAACATTTTGGGGGATATTTCACCCTCAACCCGCAAAGTCTGGCCTAAAGACATAGCGGGCATCAACAGAGCTGCAACAAACGGATTGGCACTTACAGTAACTTTGTCATAATAATGAACAGGATAGCTAAACCATACTTCAAAATTATTAAGCTGATGGTAATCACTATACACTGAACCGGATAATTTCACCTTTGAATCTGTTACCATGCGGTTAATATTAGTGACTGTGATCATAGTAGTTTTGATTTTAATGCTGTCTTAGATTGTTTTTTATTATTGCGATATTTAGATGAAATAAAAGTAACATTGGCCCACTCTTTTAAGCTGTGTTCATAAACGCTTTCCAGTTTTTGATAGGATGTCTCGTATGCGAAGACCGGCTTACCTAACATTACAGCCAACAGCATAACATGTAAGCGGTCCGTATGGACATCTCTGGAACAACGAATGGCATCAACATAGCTATTGAAATCTAAATTTGCAATGTTGACTTCTTTAAACACCAACTCCTGGTCTGAAATCTTCCTGGCGAGCTTCGACCTCCGCAGTCTGGCACGCTTCCTGCCCCAGTGTGTCAGTTTTTTGAAGGTCTTTGGGGGTAAGTATAATTGAAGATGCTTTATCCACCGGCCCACGATACTAGTCTCCATCTCATGATCGCGCCTGAAAGCTGCTAAAACATATTCCTCTTTAGCATTTTGCTTATGACCCTCCAGCCACTCCGAATTACGAAGGTACAGAGCAGAGTCATGAGAAAGGCCTGTTTTTATATTATTCCGCAGTGAAGCTCTTTGGAGGTTAGCGAAACTATCTGGGTCTCGGGCAAATAGTGCAGCGATTCTGGACGAAAATCTGTTACATACATCTACCCAATCAGTATGGCCGAACTGAAACGTGGCTGGGCCAATAACCAGCTCGGCCTCAGGAAATGTTTTTAAAGTTTCCCGGATACTGACCATAACCTGTGAATGCATTGTCGGACATCCTCCAGGATACAAAATTATCCCCGCCTTGCCCGGGTCAGAAGTGACATCAATACCCAAATCCAAGAGAAGCTGAAGGGTACCTTTTTGTATCAATTCGTCACCACTATTACCAGGATATGGCCGACAATGAAATAGTCTATGCCGGCAAGAGCGAAGAAAACAAACATATGGGTCAGCAATGTTTAGCATAAATAGTAATCCTGATAAACAAAAGATATTTGCCTACCAATTCACGAACCCACAAATCATTCCCGTCGCGTGAAACAGTTTTCCTTTCCTTACCGGCCTTTTCCATCTACTAAATACTCTTGCCATCCTTGTTACTTCCTCTCAAACTATGAAACCCTTATCCAGCGGTCATATATATTACCGAAAAAAAAGAATACCATACAAGTATTCTTAACAAACGTTTGCTGTAAGCTCGCTGTCATATTTCTTGTCCTTGATTAAGTCGATATGCTCATTGACCTTATACTGGAAATTAGGCACAGCTTTTCTGTTACATAGAACGATACTTGGCATTCCCAGAGCTGCAGAGACAGATGCCGCACCTGAATACAAAAGATATCTTTTCCGGGCGGAAAATAGGACATCCGCAAGCTCTTCTATCGTGAAAATGTTATAACAATCCGGATTGAATGTTCTTTTTACAAGCTCCTCAAGAGGGTTCCTGGTTTTTGAATGGCGGTGAGCGAGCAGAATAAACTCATTAACATTGCTTTTAAGATACTCGACAAACCTTTTATGAAAATCCCTTTCATAATAGCCGTTAGCTTTTCCAGCCGCTCCATAGGAAGGGTCAACAATGGTTTTTTCTTTCAACTGCTCGACCAGATTCGGCCTGTAATACACTTTGGGGCATCCGCTGCCTTGTAAATTAAACAGCTTTTGAAGATATTCATCTAATGTCGCAAAATTGTGCTTGAGGGGCTGGTGAATAAACCATCCTTTCTCACCGGTAAACTCGATGTACGGATTACGTCCCCAAACGAAATCCCGAATTGCTTCGCTGCGAAAAATGGACTTGTTCGAGATAAAAGTCTTTATCCCTTTCTGTTTCCATAATAATTCCGGAAGTGAGGAATATATGAGGTGGTCGCCTAAGCCTCCAAAAGGTATCTGGATGACCAGCCGTTTTTCTTCTTCAGCCTTTTGCGATATATCCTTGTCAGGGATAGGGTTGTAAGGCTTCGTCATATGGACCCTGGTATTATAATACTTCCTTACCAGTTTAGAATACCAACTATGTTTCGGTCTCATTCTCCAATTTTCGCTTAGTACGGGCATTTTGCTGTCACCATATCCAATTTAAAACCTATCCATCACCCACAAATCTCGTATAGACTTCTCCATAAGTTGTAAGCTCATGAGGTAACGCTGATATTATGTTCATCATCTCATCGGGGTTAACCCAATTTGGCAAAGCGAAGGTCATTGATTCTACTAAATAATAATTAAATTTTGCTTTGCCGAGATTTGCCAGATAATCGATGCAGGATAGTGCCATCTCCAGATACTCAGGGACACACTCAAAACTTAATGCTTTGATTGACTGGGAAAGGCCTTGCAGAACTTCAAACTCAAAACCTTCGACGTCAATCTTGCAAAAATCGGGTTTTCCATACTCACTTATCAGAGCATCCAACGTCGTAGTTTCCACTGTCATGCTATAACTCCATTTGTGCCTCGAAAATCTGCCGCTTTTTTTAACGCTTTCAATCCATTCCGTAGACATAGAGGAGAGCGTAGATGACCTGTCGATAAAAATCTCCTGATTTCCCATACTTTTACTCAGCGCTTTAGTTATTATATGGACCTCATTATCTTTGAACCTGCGTCTTAGAATCCGCCAACAGCTTTCTTGTGGTTCGATGGCTACAACGGTAGCGCCGAGCTGTACGAATATTTCTGTCTTGTCTCCAATATTGGCTCCCACATCAAAACACAAATCGTTCTCTTTAATAAATTGAGAATAAAACTCAAGCTCTTTTCTAAAATGCTCTTTTTTCTTAGGGCTCTTTGTTCGGATTTTTTTCAGATTCTTGCGGTATCTATAAAACTGTCTTAACTTACAAATCCGGTCCATAAAAACTCCAGCCTGCCTGAATATTATTATATTGCCTTTGCCCTGAAGTATTCTTCTCCACAATATGCGTCCACCGGCTTGTTTTCGGCAACAAAATCAATATCCAATCTAAAGCCTTGTCTGTATTTTTCAGCTAATGTCTCAATAATATATCCACGAGAACCATTAAACCTTTTTCTCGATGAGGTATTGACCATATTGACTTGTATTGCGCTGGCGCATAGCTTCTGAAAATAAAGAAAACCAGGCACCTGGTCGCTATGGTTCTGACACCAACGGCAGTTCCACGATTCCAATGTGTTTGGATTGTAAAAATAGCCAAAAGACTTAAGAATAGAGTGTCTTGAAGCTATCTTTGCCAGGGACTTTACTAAAGCAAAGCCTGGTAAAAACAGCTTTTTAACCAGTGGATTACTATTCATCATACCGTCTATTACTCTTTTTACCAGAACCGTTGGGTAAATGGTAGCACAAAGCTCAAATGGGTATCGCGTGACCGGTGTTTGGCCTTGTGTCCAGTTTAGATTGTAAACAGTCTGTCCGGCAATGACCGTTTCACCAACGGGGTCATTTTTTTTGACATTTTTCTCATTGAATCTGAGCGAAAAACCAAAAATATCGTCGGCAAACCTGTCGAACGTCTCATCTATTACTTCGAAATCGACCGAGTCAAAATAAACTACGTCATCAACTCCGAATAAAATGTATTTTGTATCAATTCGGGCTAAAAGTTTCAAGAAATCGCTGTGAAAGTCATTCTCTTTTATAACTATACAATCTGCATATTTTCGAAAAAGCTGCTGATACTCCTGGTCAAACAGCTCAACCTTATAAATGATATAAGTTCGAATAAGCTCCGAGGGGAAATATCTATATAGACTTTGTAGATATGCATCAAGCTGCAAAGGTCGATTTTTCGTAAACACGAGGTTAGTTATCATTTTTTTCATATCTTACTGGTCCAATAATTCAAAAGCTGACATAGCATTATATTTGATTCTATAACTTTATCAACCTGTGGATTGAACTTTTTGCTGTCCTTCACAGGGCGAATTCATCATGGTTGACTGCCTGGGTAGTGCAAATAAAATATCGAAACGCCACAAAAGTAATTATAAGACAAGCTTTGAAAAATGACGAATTTTTGCACTACAGTCAGTGAGCTATGCGCCGCCGACAAAGAAAATACCCTATAAGTATTTTGAGCTTCCTTATCCAGTAATGCAGCCCGCCTGCATGTTTTTTGCCAAGGTAAAATTTACGATTTATTCGATAATCAAAAACCTTTTGGCGATAGAATTTCAACTCATGCGGCTCAATTGCTTTAATCACATCTGACCGGCCGTCCCGGAAAATGTGTTTTATTCTTCCGGTTAACACCTCATTTCCATACTGTACAATGGCAGCTTGATATTGTTTTTTCATCGGCCTGTTTAATCCGACTAATTTTACGCTGTTGCTGTCGTAATGGTATCTACCAAAGCTGGCGACCACAGGCAAAAAATATGGAAGATAGCCCTTAGTATTAAAGTTATAGTTGAAGCTCAGAAGCGCATGGTTTTGTAGAAAATAACTGGTGGGCTCGTATTGAGGAAAGCATTTTTTAAACACATCAGCGCGTACACAAAATGTGCTTTCAGCACAAAGTGAAAAAGTACCCAGCCAAAAGGGCAAAAAATCCATTTTTTGTGGTGGCGGGTGTTCAACAAAAGTAGAACATACAACCCTCCCTAATGAACCATCCTCTGCCATCTGCTGAGCCAGCCCGTAGGCCATTGACACATCGGGCTTGTTATCCAGCACTTCAACACATTTTCGAAACCAGTCCTTATCTAAGTATCCGTCAGAGATGCAACAGAGCATAATATACTCACCGCGAGCCATCCAAAGCGCCTTGTAGAATCCGTCATCTGCATGTCTATCAGGTTCCGATATCCACCTTACGTGTTTGTACTCTTTAAGAATTTCTATAGTATTATCAGTAGAAGCACCATCTACCAATACGTGCTCATAATCCGTAAAGCTCTGCTGCTGGATTGACTCTATGGTCTCTCGCAAAAAACTCGCTCCATTTTTAGAGGCGGTAATAATAGATATTTTGGGTCTCGCTGTCATATCTCCCATCCCCATCCGAACTCAAATTTTCCCTTTCATACCTTATTGGTCCAACGAATCGTCGGTAAGTATATCCTGAACTGCGGGCAGAGACAAAATCTTATCAACCACTCGATTACACTTTCTTGTTGTCTTTTTTCGCAGAGTAAATTCCTGTGGGTTAAATGCTTGTGTGGCATGAGCAAGATGGCAGACGAATTGACCCATTATCGCAGGCGGTAGTTCTATGGTCTTGTAGCCGCGGTCAACCATTTCAAAATAGAGCTTCTTACCCCCTGTTAGACCTTTGTCCTGGTCCATACCAAACGACAAATTCTCACGCTGTAAAACATCCGTTCGGTACAAGCAGCATATAGTACGATTGTAGTAGCGGAATTTGCCAATCGGGTCCGGCTCTCGAAGGAGCTTTCGTTTGAAGGTTCTAAAGTCGGTCGCTTTTTTAAGCAGGATACGCCACCGCGGCGTCAGTTCAACTTTACCAGAGCCAACACAAACGATGGCCTGGTCATTGTCGAAGTAGTTAATCAGCTCAGTAAGCCAGTTATCCTTATTGACAAAGGTGTCTGAGTGCATTGAAACGAAAAATTCGGTATTGCAGTTTTCCAGACCAAGGTCAATGGCGGCGGCATGGGCATAACCGCCGGTGGACCGGCTAACGCTGGGACGGTGTTCGATTAAACGAATCCATTTGAGCGATTTAAGGTATTCTAAAGATTCATCCCTGGAATCGTTATCAACAACGATTACCTCATAAGGGAATTTAGTAAATTTGCGAATGCTGCGCAGACACAATCGGGTAAATTCCAGCGTTTTATAATTCGCTATACATATAATCGCCTTGCCTTTAATTAGATTTGACATTGGTGAGGAATTCCAGGTTTGGTTAGCGGTTTCCGTACATTGACTCATAATACTTTTGGTAGTTGCCTGATACGACGTTATTCAGCCAGTTCTGGTTTTGAAGATACCAGTCTATGGTCTTATTAAGGCCTTCTTCGAATCTGACCGATGGCTGCCAATTAAGCTCGGTAATTATTTTACTTGCGTCTATAGCGTACCGCCTGTCGTGTCCCGGCCTGTCAGTGACATGCCTAATCAGAGATTTGGGTTTATCCAGACGCTCGAGTATGACATCAATGACTTCCAGATTTGCCTTTTCACTACAGCCGCCAATGTTATAAATCTTCCCCGGCGGTGCTTTTTGCAAAACCTGCCATACAGCTGTGCAATGGTCATATACATACAGCCAATCCCGCACATATAAGCCGTCGCCATAAACAGGTAATTCCTTATCATTTAGAGCATTGTTAATCATCAGCGGGATTAACTTTTCCGGAAACTGGTATGGGCCATAGTTGTTCGAGCATCTGGTAATGTTATATCTCACACCCCAGGTATGGCCGAATGCCTTTACTAGCAGGTCTGCTGCGGCTTTACTGGCTGAATAAGGCGAATTCGGGCTGAGCGGTGTATCTTCGGTAAATTTACCAGCCGAACCAAGCGCACCATAAACTTCGTCTGTCGAAATCTGGATGAACCGTTCTAATTTTTTGTCGCGGGCCGCCTCAAGCAAAGTCAATGTGCCGGTAACATTGCTTTCTATAAAAATTTTCGGCTCAGTAATTGAACGGTCCACATGACTTTCGGCTGCGAAATTAATAATTGTCTCTATCTTGTGCTCTTCGATGATTTCCCCTATGAGCCGCCCATCACAAATATCGCCTTTAATAAATTTATGATTGGGATTATCCAAAAAACCAGCGAGGTTTTCCAGATTGCCGGCATAGGTTAGCTTATCGAGATTGACGATAAAACAGTCCGGGTGCTCTGAAAGCACCATACGTACAAAATTGCTTCCTATAAAGCCGACACCACCCGTAACTAATATCTTTCTCATAACTTCCTCAAAAAACCCTCTAACGGCTCCTGCCAGGGCCTGATTGGCTCATCGAGCAATGCGCTAATTTTGCTACAATCAAATCGGCTGTTTAATGGCCTCGCCGCTGGTGCCGAGAAATCACTGGTTTTACACGGCAACAGGTTAACATCCATTACGAGCTTTTCAAATATAAACTTGGCCATCTCATAACGGCTTACATATCCGGCGCTGGCAAAATGAAATATGCCTTCCGGCATCTTTGGCAATAATCTGGAAATCACTTTGGCAACTTCAGTCGTAGCCGTTGGCGAACCGAGCTGGTCATCAACAACTTTTATCGTTTTGTTATCTTTTGCTCGTTGGAGTAATTTGGTTACAAAGTTATCGCCCGCTGAGCCGTAAGTCCATTCGACTCGGATAATGCAATATTTGCAGCCGCTGTCGCTCAAAAGCTGCTCCCCTGCCAATTTAGTCTTGCCGTATGTATTTGCAGGATTGGGCGAGTCAGTTTCAATGTAAGGCCTGTCCAACCAACCGTCAAAGATAAAATCGGTGCTGATGTGCAGAACCCATTTACCCAATTCTTTCGCGATAGCACCCAGCCGCCCTACCGCTTCAGCATTGACCTGATATGCAAGCTCGGCTTCGCTTTCAGCGCCATCAACATTGGTATAAGCTGCGCAATTGACAATTATTCCGGCAGCTTTGACAGCTTGTTTTAGCTGCTGGGAATCGGTTATATCAAATTCCGGCAAATCGAATACCTTAACATTAAAACCTTGGCGCTCACATACGCCTGCGAGGTCCGTGCCGAGCATTCCCTTGCCGCCCAAAATGGCAACCCTGGTATCATTAATTACCATCAGGGCCTCCGGAAATGCGGTAATTTGTCAGGCCGAAGGTCTTTAAGTCCGGGATAGTGTGCATCTTTGGGTGATAAGATGGGCTCCTTTACAGACCAGTCGATGTTAAGGTCGGGGTCGTTCCAGATGATGCCACTTTCAGTCTCCGGATTATAGAAATCGGTGCACTTATATGAAAAAACTGCCGTCTCACTTGTAGCACAATATCCATGAGCAAAGCCCGGCGGAACATACATTTGCCTGTGGTTCGCATCGGAAAGTACTTCACTAATCCAGTGACCAAAAGTCGGAGAGCCCACGCGAATATCGACAGCAACATCCACAACCTGGCCTGATAAAACCTGAACCAATTTACCTTGTGGTTGAGGGTATTGAAAATGTAAGCCGCGCAAAACTCCCTTTTTGGAAAATGAAACATTGTCCTGCACAAAAGGACCTCGAATACCGGTGTTCTCGTAACGCGCGCTGTTCCAAGTCTCTAAAAAGAACCCTCTTTCGTCAGAGAACACATCCGGCTCTAATATGAGCACGCCCGGCAGTTTCGTCTCTTTAGCATTCATATTATCATGATATCTCGGCCAATATTCCTCTTGTTATTGTGGGGGCTCCTTTACAACCAATTCACTGGCTCTTTTAAGCGAATCGAATGTCCCGGCATCCGTCCACCAGCCTTCGAGTATATCATAAGCCAACCGGCCTTTTGCAATATAGGCATT
>CAZOQJ010000008.1:0-34276 GCA_964581905.1 uncultured Pirellulales bacterium | reverse complement strand
TTTGGGGCAGTGGCAATATTAACGTCGAGCCGGACTTTGCATGTTTTGACCCAAATGGAGACCCGAATTTGTGGGACTTTCATCTGCAAAGCGCCTACGGGCGGTGGGACCCGAATCAGAGCGACTGGGTCTATGATGCCAACACGAGTGCGTGTATTGATGTAGCAGACCCGAATTCTGATTGGAGCAGCGAACCATGGCCAAACGGCAAACGGGTAAATATGGGTGCTTACGGCGGAACACAGCAGGCAAGTATGAATGGAAATCCCGCCGACTTTAATATCGACAAGTTAGTTAATTTTATGGACTTTTGCGAGTTGGCTGATAAATGGCGGCTTGAAGGGCTCTTCATTGAAGATTTGAGTGGCAATGGGGTGGTTGAATTTGCTGACCTTCGTATTTTTGCTAAAAACTGGCTCTGGCAAGAGCAATAGAAGTCCTGCCGTGCGTAAAAAAGGGCCAAGGCAGTTGCCTTGGCCCTTAAATTACATTCACATTCATCACACTTTCCTGCGAATGTTTTCTAACTTTGGTCCTATAGTGTTCTTCGTCTTCGCAGCCAGCCGACAAGGCCTACACCGATACTGCCTAACAAAACAGCACCAGGTGCTGGGATTGGAGTTATCATCACTAACTGGTCCTGCAAATTTACGCGCTTACAGCCGAAAGTAGCATAAACATTCATAATACGAACATTGCCGATACCATTAGCATTAGTCAGAGCACCCTGATAAAAATCGTCCATAAGCGAGCTATCGCCATCCACCCATGCCATGCTTTCCTCACCTTCAATGAACCAGATTACATGTTGTAGAGCGTTGGCAGAATCGACACGGTTTGGCCCTGGGGTGTAATCATAGCCGGTCAGGTTACCGGTGATGAATCGCTCATACAGATAAGCTGTCCTCTCGTCGAGAGGGTCGCTGTTGCTGCCGGCAGGGTCCTGGCCTCCCACGCCGCCTTTTACCGCGGCGTCATTAATGTCCACGGAAAACGCGTAGTTGAAGAAAACATATTCATCCATTTCCACACAGAAAGTTTCGAAGCCGCCATTGGGCGACTCTCCCAGACTCGCAGGCGTAAAGCCAAAGCCGGAAGGAATGGCTATAAACTCACCTCCCCCAGTATTGCCATAGCTATTCTGGAATGTTACTGTCATGCTGGCCATTGCATTCGCAGAGAGGACAGTCAAAAAAATCAATAAAATCAGCTTCTTCATAGCTGTTCCTTTCTAAAAAAGCTATCCCCCGCTTCTTGCTTTCGCCCGCAGCCCCGACTAGCGTCGGGAGACGCTGGGGCTTGCAAGAAAGCAGCGGGGGTTGCTTTTGCTTGCCCTTTTACAGAGCTCTTCTTCTGCGTAACCAGCCGACAAACGCTACACCAATACTGCCGAGCAAAATAGCTCCCGGAGCAGGAATGCAAATGGTATCAATGCGGATGCCATATAACTCAACTGGGCAACCGTCTGCTGTAATTATGAACTGAATATCCTCTTTCCATGGATTCGGGTATATCCTGAAACCAAAATCGGCATACATTCCCCATTGCTCACCGGGATTTGGAAGGAGCAGTTCAACTGCTGTAAAGTCATCCGGGGGGTCACCGTCCGCCCAAACACTGGTTAGTATACCCTTATAATCGATATCAACCCAAATTTCCTTATAGGCCAGAGCCTCTGGGAAGTTTTGAAGCTCTATAGAGACGACAATAGCCGTGTCGTCAATGATGGCGTCATCCCAGTATGTACTACTGGGTTCTGGGCCGATAAAGGCTGTCCCATTAACACCATCCAAAGCTCCTTCCGAATACATCCAAGCGGGCCCATCATCGCCAGGTTCTTCGTCTGTGAAATCCCATATTGCAGTGATAGCGCGAGGATGCTCGCTGTCCCACCAGCCAAGAGTAGGTGCCGCCAAAACCGGTGCGGCTAACAAGCCGACCAAAATGGTTATCAAAATTAACTTTTTCATGATTATTATCCTTTAATTAAAATTTTCCCTTAAAAAAAGTTGCTAATAACAATCTCATCAACCTCTCACCTGAAGGGTCTTGCGCGCAACGACCCTCCATAGAGAAGTTGCCAATCATTAGGCCGGGATAGGCGGGCCGCGGGGTAATTGACAAAAGATAAATGCAGGTGAGAAACAAAGAATCTGCTCGGCTCTCGGAGCCAAGCACGCCAATAGCGAATTTAGGCTGTATTGTTCCCAAAGAAATGCTGATTGGGGCTGAAATGAATTTGTGTCGTCAGGTATTCCAGACAGGTGATGGAGTAAACCTATGTATCGCGTGCCTTCAATATCACTGCGTCGCCGGTCAGAATTTAGAAGGTAGTTTGAATAATCAACCTCTGCGGAGGATTGTTTGTTGCTGAGATTTGCGTGGCTAAGCCGCAGAGCAAGTTGAGGAAGGGCTTGAATACCAGTCTGGCCTGCCCACAACAATCCGGTCAAGGCTGCCAGCCAAACCCTGCGGTCCCTAACCAACGAGACACATATGAATCCTATCAGAGCCATAAAAGATGCTGCCGGTACTGCGGGCAGGGGCTTTGCGTGGACAGGAGAAGCCAGCGGCGAGCCTGTAAAACCAGCAGGTGGCTTGAGAAATTCATCGGCGATACCGGCCAGGTGATAATCATAAAGGGCGGCAATCTGGCTTATTTCGGGTACAAGAAGTAGATGTGCACCTGAACTTATGGACCGAGCGCAACTTACAACATTGCTATCGTAATTACCAATAGTTGGTGCACCATCTGCCGCCGTGGTGACAATAAACGGCAACATCAAAATCAGCCATTTACTCCTTTTGCCTGACACAATCTCTCCTCTGCCTCCATACAGAGGGCCTCATCCTTAAGTACACAAATTGCTGCCGGCCACCCTCCCACATTGAAGATGGCCTCCTCCTTTCGGAGTCATGTCAAGGCTACTCTTTATCAACAAACAGATAGAATGTCAAGAAAAAAAATGAGAAAAACACAAATTTGATAAAAAATTTTTAGACTTTATTTGTTAGTTGTTGAAGAAATGAAATAGGGAATTGGAGTACAACTTTTGGATTACCCCCAAAGTGGTATATACCAGACTTGTTACCTTGTTTAGGTAATGGACTTTGTGAGCAGAACGCCGCTGGAGTTTTTTTGTTTTTCTGACGTGTCTTAAAAGGCAGGAATTAAGAGGCGGGAATTACCTTGGCTGGCTTTGCTAAATCAGCAACAGGAATAGGGGCTGTCGCGTCATACTGGTCATAAAATTCTCTTGTATCAGCGACAAATCGCAACAACATTGAAATTTTGCTTTCGACCTGTACCCTTCGATAAATATTCCTTATGTGAGTTTTTACAGTGCCAAGCGTTATATGCAGGATTTTGGATATATCATTATTTCTGAAGCCTTGACAAACAAGTTTAGCCACTTGAAGCTCGCGGGGACTCATATGGTACCGCCTTTGAAGGTAAGACCAATGCTTCTCACCAAGCAGAGCTATGCGTGGCATCTTGAAAACAGATTCATCACCCACTCTTTTCTTAATTCCTGAGTGTTTCTGATGATGCATTGTTAAACTCTCCCCTGTGATAATTCTTCAACCAACCGCCGCGTCTCGTCGTAATCTGCGGCAGACAAACCCCCAATTTTAGTATTCAAATCCAATGCTTTTTCCAAGCTTTCTACAGCTTCATCTTTCTGCCCAAGCTTAGCCAAGGCCCTTCCTAAATGTAAGTATGAAGCTACCGCTGACGGTGTTCCATCGGGATACAGTCTCAAACATCTGTTGAAATCGGCAATTGCTTTGTCATATTGACCGAGTCTGTAATATACGACACCACGGGTATCAATAAGGTCAATATAGTCGGGAGCGACTCTCAAGCCGCGTTGAGCAAGTTCAAGGGCTTGTTGACACTGTCCCTGCTCTTCGCATAATATCCAGGCCAGATTATTCATAGCGATTAAATTATCAGGTTGAAGTGTAAGGATTTGCTGATAAAGTGTCGCTGATTCTGCGAAGCGGCCGGTAACCTGTAACAGCATAGCGAGGGCACCCATAGCCTCATCACAATTAGAATCATTTTCCAATATCATCCTGAGGATGTCCTCGGCTGTTTTTATGGCCTGGCTGTCTTCAATTGCTGCCAAGTCCCTGGCAACAGCGATGGGTGTGCGAGTATCTTTTGGGTGGTTTTGATACCACTGTAAAACTATCTGGCTTAGCTCGTTCCAGAGCCGGTCATCCTTGAGCAGTAGGACTTGCGCTAATAGCGGGCCTGGGTCATCTGGGGCGGACTGATATAGCGAGTCGAATTCTGTTCGGGCTTCTGCCTTTTTGCCATTCTTATGTAACGCTGTGGCAAGTGCGATGCTTACTTTTTGCTGCCCATCTGGACCGTTATTATATGTTAATTGTGTTTTGAGGAGATTTACGGCTTTTTCAGACTCACCTGCGGCTATGTATGTATTGGCCAAATATATCGCAACATCAGCGTCACCCGGCTCAAGTTCCCTCAGTGCTTTCAAAGTTGGAATTGCCAGGATCGGTGTTTTCTCTGCTTCCGAGCGGGCCTTTAATAAAAGCAAGGACTTATCGTTAGGCCGATGGACAAGGCCCCGTAAAGCAATATCCATAGCTTTGGTTGGTTGCCCCTGGCGAAGAGCGATTTCAGCCAAAAGCGTCCATGCATCGCTGAGTTTAGGTTGGTCTTCGCTTATCTTTTCGAGAATGTCTGTCGCCTGTTCAATAGCTGGCGCTGTTCCTTCGGCAAGTAGTGAACGTGCTTTATAAAGGCGCAGCTCAGCATCATCGGGATTCGATTTCAGGGATTTATCAAGAATATCCTTGCCTTCGCGCACTATGTCGCGGTTAGCAGATGCTAAGAAAAGTGAAACTGCCCGGCTTTCGATTCTGAGATTATTGGGCTCTAAAAACATTGCTTCCCGGATACTGTTGATAGCTTTATCGGGTTGGCCAATGGAACGATAAAAATCGCTTTTGGCTGTCCAAGCTCCGGCATTATTGGGTTCTATAGTGATGGCATGTTCGAAATCCTCTTTTGCTTTCTCGGCTTGGCCAAGAGAAGTAAGTGTCCTGGCGCGAAGAATATAAGCTGAAGCATCATTAGATTTGCTTACTATTTGGTCACAAAGTGATATCGCCTCGGAAGATTTACTTTGTCGAACGTTCAATTCAATTTGTGCAACCATTACTAGTAGTGAATCTGGGTCCTGAAGTTTCAACTTATTCAAAAGCTCGCCCGCTTCAGTAAAGCTGTTTTGTCGCATCTTAAGTAGTGCAAGAGATAGGCAGACAGACTGATTATTGGGGTCTTTGGCTAACAAGTCCTCCAAAATATCGCTGGCAGAACTCAATTTGCCGCGTTGGAGATAGCTTTGCAATTCCAGTCTTTTTAACTCAGGATGAAAAAGCTTTTCGTTAGCTGCCCGGTGTAGAATCTCGTCTGCCCGGTCATATTCATTTGCCCTGTATAGAGCAGCTACAGCAGGAACGATTATGCGAATATCCCTGGGCGAGCGATTCAAAGCCTCGCTATAGGTTGAAATCGCAAGCTGCAACTGGCCGGCACGCTCATAGCTATGAGCTAAAAGCGTTCGGTTTGTCTGGTCATCCGGATTGACAAGCAAATTTTCTTTGAGAAGTGAAATAATTTGTGGATACCAGTCTTTGAAGTTATCCTGTACGAACCAAATTTTTGCCTGCTCATATCGCCATTGCCAACCCTCTTCGCCTTCGAGAGATTTAATATCATTCACAAGCTGCTGGGCTTTTTCGGGGTCTTTGATAACCTTTTCGCATCTTAAAAGTCGCCGTTTAATAAGAACATCATTTGGCAGCTTCTTTTCAAACCCGTTAAGCAATTCATATTCGTTTTCCTGCCGGCCCCACCGGCTGTAAAAGTCGGCGAGCAGCAAGCATAGTTTTCTTTGAGTAAGGGGTTGTTCGATACGTGCCAACGCATCCTTAATAACACCAACACAGCTTTCACGCTCATCCTGGCGAGCCAACAAAATTGATAGGTATTCAACCGGCTTAGGGTTGTGAGGAAAGTCCATAATTATTTTGTTCAACATTGATACTGCCTCATATTCTCTTTCCGTAGCAGCAAGCAATTCAACTTCAGCCATAGCAACTTCTATTTGTGAGGGATGAGCTTCCTTTAATTCGGTCATCAATGCCTCAGCGCCAGCGAAATTGCCTTGTTGCACTGCAAGCTGGAACTGCAAAAGTTTAACCTCGAAGGCACCGTTAGTAGCAACCTCCAACCTCGCCAACTGCTTGTCTATGCCCTTCCACACTGGGGAGTCTTTGTCTGTTTGGTTGTCTGCAAGCAACCGCATTTGGGCTTGAATATACAGCAATGCTATATTGAGACTGTCCGGGGAAATTTGCTTAGCCAAACGGGCTTGTTCTGCTGCCTCGGCCCAATTTTCTGTTTCACTTAATAATCTGGCAAGGTTTATGCGTCCACTGAAGAGATTCGGCTGCTCGGAAACCAACGCGCGTAATTGTTTTATAGCTGATTGCTTGTCGCCTAATTGCGATAGCGCGGCGGCCAGTGCCAATCGAATTCTGCCAGAGTTTCCCCCCAGCTGCATTGCTCGATGCCAGCATTTAACCGCCTCGTAACTACGGCCTTTCTTGCCCGCTACAAGACCTTCCAGGAAAGCAGATGTTGCGGGGGCAATATCCTTTTCTCGTAGTTTGGAAATACAGTCGCTGGCACGGTCAAGCTCGTCGCATCGAATATATAGCTCCGCTGCAACAGGCATAAAATCCCAGGGTTGAGAAGAAAGTTCTTTTAATCCGTTTTCAGCTATTTTTAGTATTTTTGTTTTCGAGCCCTGTTTCAGTGCGAGCTTAGCCCACGTTTGCCAAAGCATTTGATTTGTTGGCTCAACCATTTGCACAGTTGCAAGATGTTCTTCTGCCTTTTCTAAGACACCTGCATTGATAAATTCTATGGCAAGGCGCAGACGTACGGCAGCATCAGATAAATCGTGTTTTTCAGCTTGTTCCAGGTCAGCTAAGGCTTTGACCTTGTCATTGCTTCTTATATGGAACCCAGCGCGGACTATATAAGCCAAAGCCGAAGACGGGTTGTTTTTCACAGCCTCATCGAACCAGGATTGAGGAGCCTGCAAAAATTCATCAGGTCGCCGCTTAGTTATCTGGCCCAATATATCGTAAGCCAATATTTGCTCGGGATGCTCTTTTATGATGCTTTTTAATTCTTCTTCTGCCTCTTTGAATTTTCGCTGGTGGATAAGAGCAACTGCTAACATTCTTTGCAGCTCCGGCGACTGATTTGTTTCAAGCGCTCGACCGGCAATCAACTCGGCCTCACCGGGCATACCCATTTGTAAATACATTTCAACGAGCTTTAAAGCAGCTTCAGCGTTGCTTTTGTCTATCCTCAAGACGGTCCGATAAGCTGCTACGGCTTGCTGAACATTGCTATTTTTGAGGGGCCTGATATTAAGCTGAGCATCAGCATATTTAAGCAGTGTCGGCACATCATCCCGCACAACAGCAAGATAACGGCCAAGATTTTCTGCTGCCTCTACCCACAGGCATTTGTCGTATGCTTCATTACCTTTACCAAAAGCTCCGTAAGCCCTACGACCTCGCTGCCATTTGCGCAATCCGAAGGCTGTTATGCCCAAAACCACAAAACCGATTACCAAAACGGACGCTAATTTCCAGTTAAAGTATCTTCTTGTCATTTGATTACCCCTTCTTATCCATACACCATTATTTTTAGAACTGTCTGATAAAGTTCTTAATTAGTCTCCCGGTAGTTCGCAAACATATCCATAAATCCATCCTTAATGAAAGGTCTCTGACATATTTGGTGTCGTAATATATCCACTCTTGAAAGTCTTTCATTGGTTGGCGGGTTCTACAAACCTGCCAGAGCCCCGTAATACCTGGCCGAACCGACAATCGTGCATCGCGCCAAGATGGACACAACGTATTCTCCGATTCAGGAGAGGGTCTTGGGCCGACGACACTCATTTGGCCAAGCAGAACATTAAAGAATTGAGGTATTTCGTCGATATACGTGTCTCGCAAGAATCTGCCGACGGCACTAATTCGCGGGTCATCGTCCATCTTGAATTGTGGGCCATCAGTCTGATTTAAAACTCTTAACTTATCTTGTATCTTGTCAGCACCAACGAGCATAGTCCTAAACTTCAGACAGTTGAATGCTTTGCCATGTAACCCCTGTCGAGGGTCTTTGAAGAATACCGGCCCACGAGCGGTCAGTTTTATAACCAGGGCGATTATCGGCAAAATAGGTGCAAAAAGAATTAGTACCCCTACAGCTGCAACAATATCAGCGATTCTCTTAAAGCATCCGGCATAGGAAAATTTCGACCAAATTCGGAAATTGTTTGCACAGCAATTTGGGTGAATTGCCTTCCCATTCGTAATCACTGGCATACAATTAGTTTTAGCTCGTTTAGCTTGTTTCTGGAGTTGCTGCTCATTAATAAGCACGCGGCTCTGAACAAGACTATTCTGTGGTACTGAAACACCATGCCCGACAATCGATGCCCTGATAACGGCCCCCTGGGCAATTTTAACATCATTACCTATGATAGTTGGGCCTACTATAATTGCATTTCGACCGATACTCACGTTTTGCCCAAACAATACTTTACCAAGTATTTTTGCGCTGGAAGATATTCTGACGCCATCCCCATTCAGAATCTCCTGCTGATATTTATTGTTTGAATTGTGATGATTTTGTATCGAAAAGTTAAGCCTGGTTGCAATAAAATCAAGCAAACCCCTCTCAGTTTCTAAATCCAAAATAGTGCCCCCGATATTAAGACTACGCACCGTCAGTGAATTTGAAAAACAGTTATTGATGAGCTCAATAAAAGATAGAGGTAAAGCGTCATCAACCAAAAGCTTGTTGAGAACGTTAGTTTTTATAAAAAGGTAGTGTGGCCAATCGTCAGGAATCGGCGTCGGCTGGGTTAAATCATTGTAGAACCGCCGAAATCCAACAAGTTTGCCCTGTGAATTAGTCAGCACCTTTTCTTGACCAGCCTGCAATTGAGGCGACACGTTAACTGCTACGATGTCAAACTGAGCATCAGCCAACACTTTGTCGAGCAGCTCGGAATTAATTTGTGTAGCAAATCGCCTGTTGGAAACAACGAACCACTCGCCCCTGGCTCGGCAGGCACGCCGTGGCCTGACGGCTCGGCGGAGGCCTTCGCCACAGTCAGATAAATTTCGTTCAACTTTCCGCAGAACCTCTTTACAGAGCGGTATATTTCCATTGCAGTAGGTTATTTTTGAACCAGTCACCCCTGGCTCGGCAGGCACGCCGTGGCCTGACGGCTGAGATTCAATTCCCCATCCTTCCGGTATGGCGCAAACAACCCCGCCGTTGCGGCGCCAATGCAAACTTTTGTTTGACCCATTGAGAATAATGCCAGCGGTTGGTTCGCTGGAAATAGCAAACCGAAGCAGGTTTTCACTGTTATTAGACAGAAAATCCTTTTTCTTATGTATGACTATCATCTCCATAGTTGTATAAATGGCACTCCATTTTTCAATACACCGCAAAACGGGAACGCACAAACTAATGTTCCGTTAACAATCTTTGTCAGGTTAATTCTTCCTTAGAAGTCAGAGGTGGTATCTTCCTTACTATGTGTAGGAAGCAGCAGCTTGATGTCGGTCCGTTCGCGTTTTTTTCTCCTTTGGCCATCCCGCGAATAATAATTGTACGCATAATGGTAGTAGCTGTGACCTACTCGGACGTTACTTAGAATGGTGCCCAGCACCCTAACATTTATCCGGGCAATTCTTTCCTTTGCCTCTTTGAGAGCTGGAGCAGTAGTGTGACCGGCAAAGCTGGTCAAAATAACCGCATCTGCAATCTTTGCCCACAGCAGGGCATCAGGAAAAGCAAGCAAAGGAGGACTATCAATAATTACGTGGTCATATTTTTGACTGATTGTACCTATGTACTGAGCAGTAAAAGGTAAAGACAACAATTCGTAGGCATCGGCTGCATTGCGAGAATCGGCTACAAGCACATCTAAGCCGGTATCAGCCATGGAGCAAACAGCCCGGTCAAAATCTCCTCCAAAAAGTACATCCTGCAGTCCCCTTGAGCCTTTAGGAATATTCAATATCCTTCGGACATCAGGCTTCCTCAAATCACCGTCTATCAACAAAACTCTTTTACCCGCTTTGGCGAAACTCGTTGCCAGGTTAATGGCAAAGGTGGTTTTGCCTTCCTGCATCCCCGGACTTGTAACTACTAACCTCTTGGGTATTCCTCCGCCATTAAGTAATCCTAAATTGGCACGAATGGTTTGGTAGTCTTGGACTACTTGTTTTGGTAAAAGTGCTTCTCTGACGGCATCTGGACTGGTAGTAGTTCCAATTATCCGAACACCAATGCATTTAACTACATCGTCAGGTGTGCGTAAGCTAAGGTCCGCCCTGTCCCGAAGGTATGCTAATAGCATTCCACAAGCCATCGCACCAAACATAAGGGCTATTGTATATTTGATGCGCTTATCTCGGATATAAGCAATGTCGGCATTATAGGCAACAGATATCCTTGCAGGGCGCTTTCGTTCCATTTCTAACTCTCGTATGCGCCGGCAGACTGTGTCATACATTTCTTTGTCTAAACCTAATTGATACTCCATATCTTGAATGGCCAGTTGCTTACGGCCAAGTTCTATGGTTTGGGTGTCTTCCTTAGCCAATACCTCTTGAAGACGTTTTTCATATGCTCTGGTTTGTTCCAGCTCGGTCTGCGCATTAAATAGTTTTTCTTTGCTGGTTTTAGCGACTTCTTCAGACGCAATACCATCAAAGTTATTAGCTATTGCTTTGCGTTTTTCTTCAAGGCGTGATTGAAATGCATCCAGAAGCTGCTGTTTTTGCTCAAGAGCAGGGTTTCCAGAGGCCAATGTCTGTTTGGCAGTAATCAGGTCCTTTTCGAATTGGACAATACTTCGGGTTATTTCCTGGATCGCCGGGTCGGAATTGATATACTCATTGCGCATTCTAAGCAGCTCTTCCGGTACGATAGCCTGCTCTTTGGTCTGCTCGAGCAATTGCACCCGGGTTTCGAGATTGATTCTGTGTGCCTCTAACTTAGTTAATTCACCCAGCAGTGTGGTAACACGTTGCAACATCATATCCTGGCGGCTGCCCAGAGCCGTAGTTCCGTACTCTTGTGCCAATTGGCGGATTGCCTCACGCTGACTTTGCAATTTTTCAGTCAGCACCTTGCGTTCATCTTCCAGTACATTCAGTTTCCGATCCTCACTCTGGGTAGAGCTGGAAACTTCAACGGCCATATATGCCCTGATGAAAGCATCCACAATTTGCTTCGCTTCTGCCGGGTTTGTACTTTCCATAGTTACTTTTATTAGCTCGGTATGCTTAGCAGGAGCAACGCTGATAACTTCGTCGGATATCGCCCGTTTCAATATGGATGCCAGCTCAGGTCTTATTTTTTCGCCATTTAATCTCTGTTTTAATTTTGTAACAGGGGCGGTCGCTTCATTTTCAAAAAAGGAGAGGTTCCTGTCTATAAGATCGTCTGCTACTCTTTGCACTACCTGGCTGCTGGTTACCATTTCTGCCTGTGTATAAATAAAGCTTTGGTAATTTGATATCTCGCCTTTGTCAGCTTCGCCGGTCAGGATATTTGATAAAATTGGAGCTACCCTTATTGCGCCAGTTACATTGTATAGAGGTTTTATCAGAAGCCATATTGCAGGTATTCCAACAATGCACATTACAAAGAATATCAGCAGCACAAGGTACCAGCGGCGAAATACGCCAGCTACTAAATTGGGCGTGCTCTCACTGTCAGATTCAGGTGGTGTTTCAAAATTAGCTGGCCTTTGTCCGATCACATGATCAAGATATTTTTCTAAATTATTCATTTTTACATTTTCCTCCAGTTATGGTTTGTAGTACTAATCAGGGTCCCCAAAACGCTTTCTTATTGCGTTCGATGTCCCTATTACGTTTGCCGTGTAATTATTATTGCTTCTTCTTCCGTCGGAAGCGTGGTAAGCTTTGCCAAAAGCCAAAGCTCAGCAACTACCGCAGCAAGAGCCAACGGCATCATTGCATATCCACCAAAGTCATGAAATATTTTTTCCCACTGCTCGCCGGTGAGTATCGTAAAAGCGATTGCAGTGATAGTTAATCGCACTGTGTTACAGAATAAAGCGATGGGCAGGCTCGAGGCCAGGATTATCAGTTTTTCCCACCATGCTCGCTTGACCAGCAGGACAACTAGGCCGCTAATCACGAAAAAGGCGGTTACCATTCTCAATCCGTTGCATGCCTCAGCAACTGCTACGGTTGCTTGGCCGATATGGATAACATTGCCTTCCTGTATAACCTCATAGCCCACCATCTCCAAGCAAAATACGGCTGATGAAGTAGCCCAGCGCTGTAAAGGCAGTGCCACGGCGGCCTGGACTCGATTTGGCCAAGGCAGCATTAAGCATAAGAACAGTAATACCGTAGATACCTTTCGGAAAAGCTGCCAGCCGAATATAAGCAATACCAATGCAGCAATACTTAGAGCAATAGATAATCTTTCCGCCGAGCCGTACATAAAGAATAGCCCAAAGAGTCTAATTACCTGAGCCGCTACAAAGGCAAACAAACCCCAGAGGCAAGGCTTTATACGGCACTGAGTAATGTCACGACGCCTCGACCACAAAATATAGACAGCCAGAAAAGGAACCAGGATGCCGGAGGAATATTCATCGCTCCTTTGCCATATATTCCAGATATCTACAATACCAGGCCAATAGGACCATAGAAAGGTGACAAAAACAAGGCCGGCTGCAAACCATGGCAAGATATTTCTCTTGCGTGATTGTGACCTATTTGGCAATTTTTCATTTACCTTATTAAACTGCTGTTGCAATGTGGGCCTCAATCTACTTGTATTGTCTTGTACAAATTCCAATACTCTGCTAACAGATTTTTTCAGCATCCCTTCTGGCTTAAATGGTATGGATTCTTCCTCTACAATGCTATTATTCCGCACAACTGTATGGTAATCAACTACACATCTTTGGACGCAGCAATTCCTGCCCACTTGTGCACCGTCCCAAAGAACAGAATTAGCAACGACACTACTTTCTCCTATAGTAACATCCCGGCCAATTATAGTGGGACCAAAAATGACCACATCGTCGTGGATACAGGCGCCATTCATAACAACAACCGACCCGTAAATTTTAGTATTTTGGCCTATATTAGCATCGGCTGCCTTCCATAGGACTTGCGAATCGGTCCGCTTATGGAGTTTCAATCCGCCTTCGTTGAAACTTCGGCGGACAAGATTGCTGTTTAGCTTCGGCGCATTTTCGAGGTAATTGGCGATAGCATATAGGTATCCTTGCCTATCTCGAAAACTACCGACGTGATGCGGTAATATTGCCGTACGAATGGTTTTGCCAGCACGAAGCAGCTCTGGAATTAAACCTTCCTTGAGGTCGAAGTAGCCTTGTTCCGGGATATGTTCCAGGATGCTGGTTTCGCAAATGTAAATTCCTGCCGGGCTGCGTCGGGAGACTTCGCCCCGACGAGCTGGTTCTCCAATCAGCGCTCCGTCGCCCCCATTCCTGTCTTCCGACAGGAAGACATGGGGGAGCGCCGGCGACTTGCCGTTTGTATGGTCAGGATTAAACATCACAGTCAAATCAGACTGAGCATCACGGTGAGCGTTTATCAGCTTACTGATTTCTGGGGGACATATCATATCAGCAAAGAATACCAAAAGTAATACATCTGTTTCACCGTTTGTAGCGTCGCGAATACATCCTGCAGTGCCCGCCGGTAGTGGCTCATCCAGAAAAGTCAACTCTATATGACTATCGGTCTGGATTGATTCTGCCAGCAATGAACCATCACCGTTGGAACAGATTGTTGCCTTCTTTATACCTTGTTTGGCTAAGGAAGTGAGCAGGTGTTCTATGACGGGTTTTCCAACTACCGGCCATAATGCCGTGGGCAAGCGTGACGCCAATGGACATCGCCCGAAATCACGGCATCCAGCAAGTATAATAACTTCAATATTTTGTTGGCTTGTACAGCACTTACTCATTTTTGCTCTTTGTAAAAGCTCTATCGATTGTTTTCTGATATGATTGTTCTTCTGATGTGCTGATTCTGTAAAGGAACTCGGAAATTCTCGCAGCAACTATTCTGGCCTGATTTTCTCTTGGCCGAGGAATAAAGGTCTTCAGTCTTGCAACATTTTCTGGCAAGTCTTTCTCCTGATATGCCGCTAATATATAGCCGAGATACTCGAACCTCTTGGCAATCGCAAGCTGGTGGTCATTGACGACCTCGCCATATTTCTTCAATCTCGGCATAACAAGTAATGGCCTTTCATTGTCCAAAGCCGTCATTATCGTACCTACGCCAGCATGGCTTATTATGCCTGATGCTTCCTTTAAGCGCTTATCAAACAGACTCTTGTCCAATGATGGCACCGATTCAAAGTTGCGTGGCCTGTATGAAGTTTCTCCTATCTGAGCAAATACTTCTTCATCAATCAAATCGTTGTCAAAAGCATCATCCACAGCTTTAACAAGACGGTCGAACGGGAATTGTGTTCCGACGGACAGGAAAATCATACCGCAGTACCTATGTATTCAGCATTACTATATCGCTCTGCCAGTTCCGGCCACTGCACAAGGAAAAGGTCCGCAATGTACCTGACCATCCTCCCTGACAGTGATACCAGCTTCACATTTGTAATGCTGTCAACCCAGATTATCTTTGCACCCAACAGCTTGCCGAGAAAACACATAATGCAACCTGCCGCAGCGCCGGTGCTTATTACAACATTAGGTCTTTCTCGCAAAATTACGCTTATACAGCGTACCAAAACTAAAATAACCCGCAATGGATGTTCACGGTTGCACTCTCCGACAATATAGACCCGGCCAAAATCTCGCAGTTTATCGCGCACCACCTCACTGGTTGTAACGCAGGCCGTCTCATACCCCTTCCAGCCATCGGACAGCTTAAGCAACTGAGATAAATGCCCTCCGCTCGACGCTGCCAAGCATATTTTTATAGTCTTGGCATTGGTCGCAATAGTAACTCTATTTTCTTTTGGGATTCGATTTAAATTAAGCAATCGCCCCATTTGCTCTTTACGAATAAAGCGGATCAGCTCGTCTGGTATTTGTCTTTTCTCTCGCAAACAGTAACCATATAAGAAACCTGCCATCCTTGCCATACCACCAGATATAAAAGGTCGTTCCTTGATGCATCGCCGCAGTGACTTTGCGATCATAAACAGCGGATGCGTTGCCAGCCCGTACTCATTTAAGCCGTGTCGAAAGCGAATCTTTAACATATTGCCTGCGTGTCCGGTCCCCACCGGCTTATTATGTACGACAGTAAGTTCCGGAAATGACCAACTCTTCCAGCCGTTCATTCGCGCCATAATGCAGGAACAGGTATCCTCCCCCCCGTACTTCAGCGGCAGATACCCGCCGATCTGCTCAAAACATTTCTTTCGGAAAACTTGAATAGCTTTCGGAGTTGAGCGTCGGTCGTTCAATATTTTTCTCAACTTGCCATTAATCTGGTCCTTATACACTCCCGAAGCTACTCCTAATTTTTCATCCCGGCTGAATCTTTCAAATATCTTTTCATAATAATCTTTGGGCAGGCTAATATCCGCATCCAATACCGCCAAGAAATCATAATCAATAGTCTTGATTAGTGCATACCCGGCCATAATCGCATAAACATTACTGCTGTAATAACTCTGGCCGGCTTCTTTCTTTCGATATAGGTATTGAACCCACCTATACTCGCTGGCATACTGCTGAATAATCTTAGCTGTATCATCCGTTGATCCGTCATCGACAATTACCCACAGGTAGGGCTGGACGGTTTGAGTGATTACCGATTCAATCGTTTTCCCGATGTCGTTTTGTTCATTGTAGGCGGGAGTAACTATCACATAACAGGTCATAACTTTCGTGCTCTTGCAACTTTCATTAATTTACGGTATTCGAAGACGGCGAACAATCTTAAAAGCTTTTTCACAACCAGTTACTAATAACCGCCTGAAACCATCCGGATACAGCTCAAACGGTCCGGGTGCCGTCATATCAATCCCACCCAGTCCCTTTTTGAAATGATAAACGCCCGGGTTTTTATCCGGATCAATCCCGCCAAGGTCGTAGAACGAACATCCCCGTTCCTTTGCTGTCTGAATCACAGACCATTGAGCAAGATAGGCGGCCTTATTCTTTAACCCTGCATCGTTGGTCGCGCCCAAAAGATACACACAGGTATCTCCAAGAATGCTGGATACATGTCCAGCGACAGGCTGATCATTTTCATGGACAATAGTAACAAGGAACCGCTCATGCTCAACTAAGCTCTCTTGTACGTGAAGATAAAACTCAGGATTTAAGTCAACATCAAAATCTTTTCGATATATCAACTCCTTGTAGAGATTCATAAATACAGAAAAGTATGTCTCATCTGCTCCGGTTCTGACAGTTAAGTTTCTCTTCTCTGCATTATTCAGACAATTGCGCCACTTCTGATTCAACTGCTTTCGGATATCCTTGAGCAGTTGAGAAATATCAAGAACGAGAGTTCTGTAAAAGCGTTGTTGCGTACCGATTACATACCCCAAATCCTGAAATGTTCTGCTCTGTAGATCGTTCCAGCCATCGGACCCAAGATTCGGCTGGATGCGTAAGACAAGTCTTTTTTGTCTGACATATGTTTCCGTCAGTCCGGCCAGAGCAACCTGTAATCTTTTGATCCCTTCCTCGCTATTAGTGCTGCTGCGCACCATAGGACCGCCATTGATATATGCAATCCCTATTTTAAGAAAAGGAATTCGCTTTATTCGCACGTCCGCCAATCCGACGAGTTCTGTTCCGTCATAAATTGCCACATGCTCACTGGTCGCCTTCAATCGTTTTGCGCAGGCAACCCCAAAATCCCAAAGCTGCCGATAATTATAGTCCCAAAAAGACGATGCAAGCAGCTGCCACTTGTCCCGATCAATTGGTTGTAGAGTTACTGCCATCTGTAATCAGTTCCTGAATCTATATATCAGGCCTCTGACCTGACGGATAAATCTCCGCCACGGTCTCAGCCAGGCGTATGCCCCGGTGCAGGTTAACATAAACTCAATTTTCCAGACATCTGGCGACATCGAAAAGCGTCCGAGAACCGCTCCACTATACTCAATATCGACCGGCTTGGGATCAAGGGTGTAAATCCGTTTGTAGCCCGCCTCCTGCGCCATAGCCAACACCGCCTCATTATACGCGCCATGCGGCAGAGCCAATTCCTCAACCGAACACCCTAACAACGCCTCAAGTTGTTGCTTAGAATCCGCAAGCTCTGCTATGGCCTGTTCTGGCGAAATTTCAACAAGATTGGGATGCGTTACGGTATGCGACCCGATCTTGATTAGAGGGTGTTTACTTAGCGAGGCCAATTGATCTGCCGTCATCGTTTTTTCATAGGATTCGGGATGATTTGCCGACATTTTCCAACAAGGTGTTTCTCCCAGATTACCCGGCACCGCAAAGACGGTGGCCGGGATACAATATTTTTCGAGAACAGGGAGGGCATTGTCCAATAGATTGGCAAAGGCATCATCGAAGGTAAAACACACATATTTTTTTTGAGGACAAATATTAACCTGTTTAGTATCTGTACTTATCTGGATGGCATAAGATGCCGCATGTTTAATTTGCCACTCGAAAATGCTTTTGGCGGTTTGAGGTATGCCATGATAGCACAGGATGACAGAGGACGAAATATCTTTTTTCCTGAAATAAATATAAAAATATCCTGCCATCGCTATCAATAGATACAAGACCCGAATGAGTGTGCTGTGCTTTCTGTATTTCATATTATCAATTTAGGCGACACGGTCTGGCAAGAGGGATCCACAATACTTGCCCTGTTAGCCTGCGAACAATCCCTTTTCCAATTTCCCGATACCCTGCCTTCTTGATTCCTTTTATCGAGGCTATATTGTAATCATAACAGGAAATAAATATAGATTCGACTCCTTCAGAAAATAACGAAGAGCTAATAAATCGTAACATCGCAGGATAAAGGCCTCGGCCACGAAATTTGGGAAGGGTAACAGCATTCCATATCAAACCGCAATTCGTTGTGAGCGGAAAGAAGAATGCACCTTCCTGTGTTGTATCACGATTATGTGAAACGATTGCAAGCTCTCCTTCTATCATGCCAACCCATAGTCTTGCCCCTTTTGATAGCCAATATCGAACATCCCAAAAAATGTGTCTTTTTTCCCGCTCAAACACTATCTTCAAAGAGCTTTCAACATCTTCCCACTGCTGATAAGACTTGATCTCCAATTGATCCACATTGAAACCATCCACGGGCCTAGCAACGTTATCACATTTATTCAGAACAAATACACAGCTATATTTTGCCAACAAAAAAAAACGCAGAATAAGATAAGACTCATAGAAAAAACTGAATAAACCTGTTTTCCACGCTTTTTTTAGGAGCTCAAACTGATAATAACCCTTAAAGTATTTCATTCACTTAATTCCTTCAAGACACCAAAGAATGTCGCTCAAAACCTGTTGCAAACAGGGCACCTGATTATATCGACAACTTGACAACGCAATTTCGAGTCACATTACTGATATATTTCATCTGATCTCGATTGAGTGACTGATTAATTGGCAAAAAAAGAACTGTATCCTTCAAACATCTGGCCTCAGGGAAATCATCCCAGCAGAAGTCTCGATGATAACCCTCCCACCACGAAAATGCTGCAATCCCGTGTGCATTAAGAGCCTGCATCACCTTTTTCCGACAGGAGACCTTCATCACGAATCCGAGTGGGCAGACGCCATCGGGCAAAGTGTTAAACAACACTTTCACACCGTGAAGGTCTTTCAGCTCATCGTAAAGTGCGAGATAATTTTGCCTGCGCCGTTTGATCACAATATCAGGGTTTTCTCGTTTGAGAATTCCGCTTGAAACATTGGAGATAGACTGGTTTATGAGTTTTCGGTCAAAGTAATAATCATTCGGCATATCCGGTTTAATTTCATCCACTGATTTGTCTGCCAATTTATTGAAATCAAACGATTTCAGTTTCATTCTGCGCAATGGCTTGTGCAGTCGAGATGTATCCAGCATTGCCAACGCGGTTGACTTGGCAAAGGGCAATAGATTTTTGAAGGTTTGCCTCACCGAGGGCGGCCTAAGCGAAAGTGTATTTACATCAACGGATTCCTTCAAAACCAGTGCCGCCCCATCCGGAACAGAAAGGGTTTTCCTGAAACTGAAAATGGAAGCATCCGCCAGGGTGCCCAAGTAGCCTTCGCTGCTGCGCGAAAAAAGCGATAAGGCACAGTCTTCTACAACGTTGATACCTCTTTCTTTACACCACCGATAAATAGGACCGACCTGTTGCGGCCAGCCGAAATAATGCGTGATATAAACAATGCATGTTTTGGGTGTACATCGTTTTTTGATATCTTCGTAATCAATCTGAGCATTCTCGTCCACCCTGTATAAAATCACTTTAGCTCCGTATGCGCGGAAGGGATCCACTTCCGAGCCGCAGTTGTAGGCAGGCATCAGAACCTCATCGCCCGGCTTCAACTGCCAGTGTTGACAGAGAAACCACAACGCCACCCGCCCCTGATAAAAAGGGATGATGCAGGCCCCACTTAGTTGAGGCCAATCGGGTAATTCGGATCCCCGGAAAACATCATGCAAAAGATGTCTCCAGTCGATGGCTCGCGTTGGGCAATAAACAATATCTTCCATTAGAATCTCGTGCGTATCCATAATTTCCATAACGGCCGTCGCTTGAACGGTAGTTTGGGAGCAATTCTGGCAAACCATATTCTGTAGTAAAGCAGATTGAGAAGCCGTGCGCATAACCGAAAGAGGTAAACTCGTATCCTAACCTCTGACCTCTGGCGCGTGACATAAAGGCTCCTGATTGGGTAAAGCTCGCCACCCAGATGCAGCTTGTGTTCATACTTTCCTCGCATGCTGTCTATGTATCTCACGCCTTCTGCAATGGCCGTTTTCACCTGTTCCCCAAAGAGGATCCTACCAATACCGAATTTTTGTAAGTTTGACATAGGGGATTGGGCGTTCAACAGGGCGAAATACTTGTCTCCAAATTTATATCCATATTTGTGTCCAAGACAGAGTTCGCCGAGATCAACTCTAAGAAGACGCAGTCTATGGTATTTTAATTGAGCGGTTGCGACTTCGTGGTGAAAAAGCTGGGCGTTGGGCCAATCACCAAAATGACCTGCTTTGCCCAATTCTCTCCAATAAGATTGGTGCGCCCGCACAAATTCACGGAACGTTCTTTCGAAATCTTGCGAGGTAACGAGTTGCGAGTTTATGGGAAGGAATTTATCTTTGGTCGTTTCGCATATGCTTCTATAGCTTCGCCTGATATTTCCTCTTTGTTTCTTGCTGAAGTGGGAAAGTTGAGTTTCCCAACTGTCGAACAATTCGAGATATGTTTGAACTCCCTTTACTTCGCTAACGATAGAAAGAGAACCACATGGAGATTGGTTGAAAGCATTCTTTAGGTCATCATAATCTCCATACAGGCCGGCAATTGGACCTATGTGTAAAATGTCCCAATACTCTTTGGAAATCAGATCGCAAAAGTTGTCTACAACGGCCTTAATATGGTCGCTAGCTATAGGAATACTGAATTGACTGAGAGTATAGTCTGAACCAACGATTTTTCCTGCTTTCACAAATACAGGCCCCAACCAAAGCTTCTCAAAAAACAGGGGTATTATCCCCACTAAATTACCATTGCTGCGAAAAATAAAGATTCTTAAATCGCGATTCTTTCCATAATATTTCCACCAGATTCTGCCCCAGTCATAGGCCATGAAAATATCGCCGCCATTCTCCTCGACAAAATCATCCCATTCCCGATGTAAATGCTGTATTTGCATAAAATCAGTATACACATCAACCGTAATCACAGTAGATGGAACGACATCTTTTTGGTTTTTATCCACTTGCATAATAAATATCGCCGGAACGGCCAACAACTCCCTCCATAAATGATTTTGAAAATAAGGATAAGTCCTGTGTTGTAAGGGGTATCAGCCGAACATATGTGTTTTTATCCACACTTTCCACAAGGGCGTAAACCGTCTAAGTTTGGGACATATCTTTTTTCTCCAAAACTGAAAATATACCTCATGAATAGTGCGTGCTGTTACACGGAACAGCAGTCCACGTATCACCGCCGAAAGCCGCCTTCGACAAATATAAAGACTTCGTATCGAATAAACCTTGCCACCCAAGCGTAATTTGTATTCAAACCTGCCTCGCATTAAATCAACATATTCCCTTTTTTCATTGATAGCGCATTTAATTAACTCACAAGATGAGATGATACCAATAGAGAGATGGGCCAAGCTTTCTCTTTCAAGACGTGAATTCCACAAAGCAAAGTGCTTATCACCAAACTGATAACCATATTCGTAAGAAAGATCAATGTTGCCACATCTACAGACCATTAATCTGGTTCTCAATTTTTTATATTGCCTGTACGCCATTTCTTTGTGGAATTCAGAAGAATTCGGCCATTCCGAAAAATGTCCCGGCAGTCCTTGCATCTGCCAATAATGCTGATGTAAATCAATAAATTTATCCATTTCAGCAGCTAGTTTTTCCTCTGTCACAACTATTGAATCTAAAGTCCCTTCTGCACCGGCAAAATATTCATCTAACTGTTTATATTTACGCTTAACATTTCTTCTTCCATTCTTGCTTAGACATGCAAGGTAACTATCCCAGTTTTTGGTCAATTCAAAATACGTCTGTTCACCTCGTTTTTTGGGAAATACATATAATGTGTGGTTGTAATTTCGTTTCAGTTCACTGACCCACAGGTCATAATCTGCATACAATCCAGCAATCTGTCCGATGTGCAAAACATCCCACTTAAAAGCTGATAGTTTATCTAATAGAACTCGTACAACTTCAGATAGATACTCTTTTGATACCGGCAAGGAAAACTGAGCCAGAATAAAATCAGATCCTACAATCTTAACTGCATTAAGATGAATCGGCCCCAGCCACAGTGTTTCCCTGAACAAGGGAAGTATGCCAACGATATTATTTCCATCACGGAAAATATATATATGCAGTATCCTGTTGAAGCCATAATACTTCCACCAGATTTTACACCAATCATAAGTCAAAAAAAGATCACCGCCGGTTTTTTCAACAAAGTCATCCCATTCCTCCTGTAGAGATGAGATTTCATCAAAACCTGAAAAAAATTCGACGGTCACTTGAGAATCTGATTTACCATCATCGAGCATATATAATCCCATTAATTGGACGGTATTATGTATCATAGCAAACAGGGCCGCTTATCTCCCTGTAGCTATTCTTCGCATCTTTCGAAACGCCTTTTCCATAAAAACATAGGTTTTTGACGGGTTCTGGCTCGGCAACGCCTCGAACTGACCCGGATAGACGACCTGAATGCCGTTTGTTCGTTTTTTGAATCGCGCGATAGCAGGATTGTCGTCATTGTAGCCACCCAAATCGTACCATCGCATCCCCAGCTCTTTTGCTTTTTGGATATGGAGCCACTGCAAAAAATAGCCCGGACGGCTGTCGGTTCGCTTGCCTGGCAATGTCGCCCCTAGAAAATACAGCATGGTGTCTCCCAGTGCACTGCACACCGTCGCGCCAATATCCGTTTTGTCATCACGAATAAGGGTAATCATGAATTTTTCACTTTGGGGCAACTGCTTTTGCACCTCGCGGATGATTGGCAGCCGAACCCCGGTAGGGAATTGTTTTGTTTTCCACATTTCCTTATAAATCGCATAAAATCTGTCAAAATGCTCGATGCTGGTTCCATACTCATACTTCAAATCAGCACGTTCGGCCACATTCAGTTGATTGCGCCACTTCTGGTGAAACTCTGCCCGAATGGTCTCAAGCGGCTTGCTAAGGTCAATAACAATAGTGTGATAAGGCCGAACTGCTGTGTTTTTTTGAAAACCATGGTTTGTGAATATATCTTCCAATCTCGCGCCATTATCGGGTGATACTGTGCTGCGCGGCCGTATGCGAAGTTCTAATTTTCGCTTAAGACAATACTCCTCTTTCAGGGTGTCGAGCAATAGGCCAAGTGTTTCATCTTCCATATCTTCCTGATCATGTTGCCATATTGGGCCCCAGTCCACCTCTGCCGCTCCAATATTGAGAAACGGAATGTTTTTGATTCTTAGTTGCACCAAGGCCTCAACATCCGTGCCATCCAAGACAACTACCCTGCTACATGAACGAAATATGCTTTTATTATGCAACTGTCCATAGAGGCCTGTCTGATAAATATTCATCATTGAAAAAGCAGAACAATATTTCTCCCATTGGCCTAGATTTAATTTGTCGATTATGCAACTGTGCATTGTTAATGCCTTTTTCTTGTGATGATTTTATGGTTTCCAGACCGGATAACAAAGCCCGACAAGATGAAACCAGATAACCCTGACACGTTTATTCCATATCTTGTTAATTTTATGTCCAACCATCAAACTGAAAATATCTACGAAGACCCAAAAAGGGATTCTCAGCAAAACACCGACTGCCATAATCAGATTAGCCAGCCAGGCGCAGAATGGCCCCCTGGTTTTGTGAAGAAACAAGAGAGTGCCTTTTCTTTTGTTGACTTTGGTATCATCTTCGACCTGCGAGGAGCTTGCACCATATAGATGTATGATTTCCGCGCCTGGAAAATATCGAATGCGCCAGCCTTCCTTTGCGATGCGGTGACACCATTCGGCTTCTTCACCATACATAAAAAAATCTTCGTCAAACATGCCGACCTGGTCAATGACTTTTCTACGAACCAGAAAGAAACAGCCGGCCACCGCATCCACATTCTGTTCCTGATTGAAATCAAGATATGGATATCGGTCTGGATTCAACAAGGGGTGATATAGTGACTTTGCCATCCGGAAAAAAAGGGTTGAGCCTATGGCAACCAGCGCGAGAGTGGGAAATCGAAAACAGCTATTTTGTCTTCTTCCATCCGGCCAAATCACGCGGCAACCGACAACCCCCGCTTCCGAGTTTTGATCCGCATAGTTGACGGTTTTTTGTATCGCCCCGTCCAGCACAATCGTATCCGGATTTAGCAGCAGTACATACCTTCCTCTTGAGATTGTCATTCCTTGATTGTTAGCTGCGGCAAAGCCTTTGTTTTCTGAATTCTCTATCAGACGAACCTGCGGAAATTCAGATGCGACCATCTCGACAGAACCATCGCTTGAACAATTGTCAACTACAACCACTTCGAATTCAGTATCCCTTGTTTGTTCAAAAATAGATTCCAAACAATCTATTAGAATCTCTTTTGTATTCCAGCTAACAATAATTATTGATACGTCCAACTGATTCCCCAACTTTTGCCAGCGGCAAATACTCTGTTCTTTACTCTCGGGTTTTCATGATTGCTTCTCGGCTACCATAAGGATGCGCTGTCGCATCCAACTAAGCTTCTGGGTTGAATTGACGATACGTTCGTAGAGTATGCCGCACAAGAAAAGAGGCCAATATCGAATAAGGTAAAATGGGTGTATCTCGGTTAGTTCCAGTTGCCGAACTGTCAACCCCGTGGCCGTACAAAGCCGGCGCAGTGAGTGATGGGAATTGGCTCGGTAGTATGTGGAAAAAGTTTCTGCGCCATCGTCTCGCCGCCACCAGCGATGGAACCAATGCGGGGTGAATCGGGCGACAATCATAGAGTAGTGAAAGATGTTTGGCGTCAAGGCGAGAAGATGCCCTCCAGGCTTAAGCACTCTGCTAAACTCCCGAAAAGTGTTCTCAGGGTATTCCAAGTGTTCAATTGTCCAGCGGCAGTGGATTATGTCGAATGACGCATCATCGAAGGGAAGTGGTTTTGATAAATCGCAGATATATGTCTCATTGCAAAATGGATTATTATGAACTGCCTGATCAATATCAATCCCAACAATAACCATCTCTTCCCAGGGTGCTTCGCGTGAGCATCCTCGGCTGCCGCCGCAACCTGCATCAAGCACCTTCATCCCAGCCTGCGTCCGAGCACAAAAGGCTGCATCCAAAGGGTCCGGTTTAGGATCCGGATAATAACGGTCCATTAATTTAGAGACGGGAGTTTTTCGAGAATTCACAATATATTCTTCTCCAAAAGCTTTATTCGGCATTACGCAGGTGTTCTGGATGATTTATGTGACGGCTACGGCATCGACAAAAGCTCTGTCAGCCGGTGTTGGAAGGCGGCCAGTGCCAAAAAGCTGCGGCGATTACTCGAGCCACTTTTTCCACGAGATCTTGTCGGGAATAGTCCTTAATGGATATTATAATGGGAACTCTGCACAGAATCCGAACCGATTCAATGTGAAAAGAGATAAGATCAGTACTCAAAGCTATTTTGCCCTGCATTTCCTTCGTAAAGCCAAACCACCCAAACCGATCAGCAAAATCGTTGCTGGTTCAGGGACAATACTAACATTCAATAACGAATGATATCCGCCGCCTTCACTTTGCAAAGAAATCTCTGCATAAGTCCGTAACCCGTACTGGTGACCGGGATCAATAGTATAGAAATTTTCCAAATCAATAATATACCCACTACTTGGTGATTCTTCAGGGCCGTGCCAATAATATGAATCAATTTCAACACCGGCTGTTATATCGTAAAAGTAAAATTTGGAAATAGATTCATAACCCCATCCACCTGTGCTTCCCCCACCTGTCAAAGTTAACGTTAAATCTGCCGAATTAGAAGTAAATTTATATGTAGATTCAGCATATGCTTCGCGAGTAAGATAATCACCAAACGCGGTGGCTACAACAGTAAAATTACCTGCACTGCTCGACGCAGTACTCGGATATCCACTCGGTCCAACACCGGAAGCAGATCCTGTCACGGGTATATTATCACTTTCATCATAAAAATTCTGAGGGTTGTAGCCAGCACTTCCCCATACATAGTGTGTTTGAGATATGATGGTAATTGTGTTTGCCTGTACACCTAAATTAAATACTAACAATACACCAACCACCAACATCATTAATACTTTCGTCTTCATCATAATCTCCTTCTCCAAAAATATTAATATTTCATAATAAGATCACCCAAGCACAGACCAACTTCTGCACGGGTACACTTATGCCCTTTTCTTTAGTGGGGAACACCTGGTAAGAATGAAACAAGCTTTCTCACCACTATCTTTCTCTATAAGTCTTCTACGTTATGACGTCGATTCACATGTGTCAAACAGCATCTGACCCGCACCCAACAGGAAGTAGACTGCGAAAATAAGGTTTCCAAAAATATGCACGGTAATGCCCATAATAAACAGGGCGACGGTGGCAAGGATCCAGCCTCTGGCCTCGCTTGCAAAGAAGTGTTTCCGGCCTATGACCTTACTCATCCTGTACCAGGAATACACTAAAAAAGCTACTATGGACAGGACCGAGAAAACCCCCGAGCGAACAAGCCAAACGGCATAGTATGAATCGATCGAAGTCCAGATAAACCATTCGGCCCGCGGCCAATCGGCATCCCACCCCCAACCCAGCAGCCAGTAGTCCGGCATCAATGCTAATACCATCTCCCACATGTATATACGACCATACGCTGTAGCTGGGCTCAACGCAAAGCTGGCGATCACTTTAAGTGGCCCACGGTTCGAAGCGATACTGACGAACAAAAAGCCGACGCAGGCGGCAAGCAACAGAAGTTTCCATCGACCACGTACGTTCTTCATGAGCCTGCCATAGGCCAGGCAGAAGATACAAACGAGAAATGCCGTCCAGGGACCGCTGGAAAGGGAGGCAAATACACCTGCCACGCACAGAACTAAGCATCCTTTATAGAATACGCTTCCCATCCTCAGATGGTAAGGCTTCGCGTGAACGGACAAGGCAAAGGCCAGCACACAATACAAACCAAAAAGAATCCAATGGCGAAATGTCACAAGGGAGCGGTACAGTGACAGTCGCTGCTCATATAAATGGAGATGGCCAACTTTAGGAAAGAATATATGATAGGCATTGCGAATAATAGAATACCCAGTTACCATCTCCACCAGGGCAAAGACAGCACTGATGGCTGCGATTACGAGTACGATACGAACGAAGTAGCGATAACAATCGCGATTGCGGACGGCGACCCGCGCTACGAAGTAGGCCAGACCCATATCGGTCACCGTTGCAATCGCATTTTCCAAGCCCGCCCCAAACCCTACATGGTAAATGGCTGTAAAGCATATGATTCCCACGTGCGTGAGCATAAGCCAATCGGCAGGTGTAGTTCGAATCGTGACTGTCCCTGAAAGCAACTGATTCACCGCCATAATACTGAACATTGTCAAGACGAAACGGGAGGGGCTTATCATAATTGTCCCAAGTTGTAGATCCACTCCACGGGGGATGAGCACACAACTCATTGAGAGCAAGATCGCCACCTGTGACCAAGCAGATAGCGATCGCTGTGTAAAGCGATAGTTCGATACAGGTAAAGATGATATCACTTCTTGCATAGGCTTCAGCCGGTTAACAGGTTTATTAATTAGTACGGTTGATTATGGACATCGCCAGAGTCATCCCCGCCTTTTAAGTCTCTTGATTATCCGGGCAGGATTACCCGCCACTACTGAACATGGTGGAACATCATGGGTAACCACACTATTCGCTCCCACAATGGAATCGTGGCCAATGGTTACACCCTTGAGAATAACGCAATTCTGACCCAACCAGCAATTGTCTCCGATACTTACCGGCTGCGTCATGAACTTACAGTTCTTAGTAACAGGTACGCTACCAGGATCGACCACGTGGTCGGAATCAGTGATTAAAACATTGGAGGCGATAAGCACATTACGACCTATATTGACAGACTGTGCAGCATTACATTGAAAGCGATAGAGGATTGTACAACCATCACCGATAGTAATCTTGGGAGCCTCGGGCACACTATAACAAAGGTCTACCAGGATAAATTGACTCGCGATCGTTACACGTGACCCAATAGCAACGACTCGCGGGTTATTGACTTGCTGACTACGGGCCAGGATGGACATACTACCTAAAGCATGCAGGCGCCAACCCCACAGAAGACGTGTACGCCCGATATGCCAGGCGCGTACAAGGAATCTGCGATAAAGGCCAGTCGCCGTGAATTTTTCCCTGGATTCCACAGTCAAATCTCCAGCAAGATGCTTCACTGTATCTACTGAAGACATCTCGTTTTCCTATTGGCCAGATGGGTTATTTTGATTTTTGACTGTTGGCTAATTTTCACCATCGTCAAATCCATTTCTTGCGAGCCTATTTAACACTTCCTCCAGTTTGTCAACCAAACTGTCCCATGAAAACTTACTCACAGTTTCCCTGGATTTTTCGACAAACTGCTGACGCAATTCTTCGTTTTCCAAAAGAACTTTAACCCTTTCGACTATTTTCTGTACATTGCCAACTTCCACCAAAAAGCCATTTTCACCATCTTTGATAATATCCCGTGGCCCGCCACAATCTGTCGCAACCACAGCACAACCACAAGCCATCGCCTCAAGAATAGGAATACCGAATCCCTCTGAACAACTGCCCATGATCCAAACCAGACTTCGTGAATATATCTCTCTGGTTTCTTCCAGCGACGGCAACCTATGATATATCTCGCGGGGTATATCGTTCGGCCTCCGATGGACGCTGAAGACACGTTGGGGCGTCTCCGCACATTGCTGGCGTAACTTCTTCAAAACACCCAAAATAGTCTCCGGGTCTTTATGATAGCCTATGCCGAATATGGTGCCAACTCCGTTTCTCTGATTCTCTGAAACCTGAGGATAATATTCATTTGTATCAACACCGTTGGGGATCACATCCACTATTTTTTGGTTACATGTCTTTTCAATTACCTCTTCAAGATAGGAAGCTACTGCCATCTTAGGAATATTTTCACCCCAAGCTGCTCTCATCTGATTAGAATCCCTTAACATACCATGTATATAATGCACCTTTATAATCGCAGAAAGTTTCACTCGACGCATCTCTATGCCCGCCCACCAGCCAGAGGCCACAACGATTTCACCATCTTCAAAGGTGCATCGTTCTATATTGTTGAATCTCTCCACCGTTCCCTCAAACAGATCGAGCCAATCATTGCCATTGGGGCAATGGACACTTAGCCATAAATTCCGAAGTTGTGATCGGATACTTGGATTGTTCTTATTTACCAGGAGTCGGACTTTATGTCCTCTTTGAAGTAATCCGTTGGCAGCTTTCACGGTAGATTTGATCCCACCCGATCTGCCACGACCAGGCAAAATAAAAGAAATTTTCATTCAGTTACTTTCTATTGAACTTCGAAGAAATAATTTAATATCAATTATTAATCCTGTAAAGCCACTCCACACAAGCGGATGTTAAGAAAGTCATTGAGAAGGCCTTAATCCCCTTTTTTGCGTAAAGAACAGAGTGTTTACAAGCTTTCCGCATGTCTTTAATCGATTATTCAAAGTTCTATAAGACCTACGAACTAATTTTTTGCATACTGAATTAATGACTGCCTTCAGTACTCAGCATGTTATCAACTCTTTTTCTTTCTAAAAACAACGATTATTCTACCTGCCTCCTCAACGCGGCATGACTCAAGATGCTTTTTGTAGTAACCTTCGACGTAATAAATAAATCGTTTGACTAACGGCTTATTACGTAGCGGCCACATCAACTCGGCCCATTTTTTTAATGAAAGAAATCTGCGCCAAGCCCTGCCCATTTTTAAATGGCCCATCACCAATTTCGAGTCAAATCCCGATCCAATTGTTTCCAATAGTCTGTCAAGTGTGAAGTGCTGATAATGTTTCTTATCCTGAGGCAACTTGGTTGTGGGAACGGACAAAACGAGTCTTCCATTAGTTTTAAGTGCTTGCCAGAGTTTCTCAACAACTGACGATATCTTGTCTGGAGGTAAATGTTCTAAAACCTCCAGCATAGTTATAATATCAAATTCTTCTTGATAGCTGAGGTTCATAAGATCGCAAATATCAAACCGGCACTCGGGACAAAATGCCCGAGCAAAGGCGATAGCTTGAACAGAATAATCCACTCCCGTCAATTCAGCGCCTTTTCCGGATAATTCATAACACAATCTTCCATCACCACAGCCGACATCTAACAGCCGCATCCCTTCTATAGGTCGTATCGTTTCTATTATCCTGTTAATCAGGCTCAGATAATCGGCATATATTATTTTCTTATAGAATTCAAATTGCTTATCTAAGTAGTGATATGGAAAACAATACTGCTCATCCTGAATTCTCTGTTTTTCAGTAAAATTAGTCATTTCTAACTCACTAATTATAGGCATGATATTTTGCTGATTTTGTCTCCCAAGCCCCTCACTGCTTGTTTGCCCCGAAAAACGATATGCACGCGATCCATCTTGTCAAGCACTAACTGCCAGAGAACCGTTCCGCTAATGAGTATTGATGAAATTGTTATCAATGAGGTCATCCTCAATCCCCACCGATCAAAACTATAGCTCACCGAAGCAAGCCCTCCCGCCAGCACTACCATTGCCAGGGTTGCCATCGCAACCACCCTGAACCAATAACCCGTTAATTCGATTGATAGGTTACGAGCTACATACCAGGGCTGAATCGTGAGTTTTACGACTACAATCGGCACTACAATTCCAAGTGCGACCCCATTCATACCGAACTTGCTGCCTAAAATAAATGCGAGTGTAAAGCTGGCTACCGCTTCAACAGCAGTCTGAGCCGCATAGTATCGGTGTCTCGCCGTTGCGAATAAACTGCCCCTTCCTGGATTGGTAGCAAATTCAAGAAAATATCCTCCTATGAGAATTCTTAACACGATTGCGCTTTCGCCATAACCATCGCCAAGCCAAAGGTGAATCAACCATGGGGCCAAACCGATGAGAAATCCCGATACCAAGGCCGCGCAAACTGCTGCCATATGGCTTGCTCGGAGAAAAAATACCTGAAGTTCCGCCATATCGCCATTCCCGTGAAGATTGTTTAACCGTGCCCATGCAACCCGAAACACCGCCGCCATTGCCCTGAAAAAGTATCGAAAAATCACCAGCGCTACCGCATAAAGACCGGCCTGGCCGAGCCCGCCAAAACGGGTTACGAGCATTACATCAAGCTTCGACCGCAAAACCTCAGCGATAATTACCACAAAGGAGGCTGTGGCAAAACCAACAAGCGCCCGTGCCACTTTCGTCTCGAAAGCGAAAAAACTAGCTCGCATTTGCGGAAGTCGCTTTCGGCAGCGTAAAAAGATGATAACTTGTTCCAAAACACCGCTAGCCACACTGACTACTGCAAGACCTACAACACCCTTTCCCGCCAAGATCACCAACAAGCTACCCAGAGACCGAATGACCGCCCCACCTGTACGAATGCAACTCAACGGAACAAAATCTTCCGAAGCCAGCAGTGCGCCCCCATACACCGCCATTACCAAAGAGATAGTCACAGATGTGGCCGAAAGCAATATGAGAACGCCAAATTGCTTCGCGTATTCTACCGGGATACTAAGAATCGATTGAGCCGGTTCAATCATCATTACCGCAACTAACATAACCAGCAAGGATGCGCAAAAAAAGAGGCATTTGCCTGTAGATGCCACCCGGTTAAACTCTTCTATGTCTTTTGCGCCAATCGCGTTACCGAGAAAGCGTGAAACCGCTTGACTGAGCCCCAAATCAAACAGGCCATAAAAACCTACAAAACTGGCGACCAATCCCCATAAGCCATAAGATTCGTTTCCCAGTCTCCTGATTATTATCGGCGTTACTGCCAGCCCCAAGCCAATGGTAACGGCCATCGAAATCCATTGGCTTATTGTCCCCCAGTACAGGCTTATCCGACGCGGGACAATAAACTCCGTATCGGTTTGCTTTTCAGAATTGCTATACGTCATATACAATCTTTTGTTTGAATAGAGCAAGAAGAAATTCCTCACTCGCCCGTCGTCCTCCATATTGCTCAGTCGTTAGGCTTTCAGCAATGGGCAGCCAGCAATCAGCACATAGCGGATACCCCGCTGAACTCTAATGCTGATTACTGACCACTGATCCCTGAAGGCCGTTAGCTGTTCGCTGATAGCTGAACGCTCAAAGAACTACCATCGCCATAACGGCTTTCGCCGAAGCTGCGGCTCTCGCCGAAGTATAAAGTGCTAAGTGCAAAGTACAACAGCTTACGCTGAAGGACTAAGTATAAAGTACCAATTACGAAATATTTAGTCATCCTTTCTTTCGTCCTTCATCTATCGTACTCTGTACTTTTTTGATAATCGTTGTGAGAATTGCGATCAGCTCGTTGCACTCAGCCGGAAGTTCCTTTGTCTGGTCATGCGAGACGATTCCAGACTCAGCCAGAAGGCGAAGCCAGTACTTCGTTTCCCTCGCTTCTTTACGGGCAATTGAATACTTCGAGACAAAATCGGGTTTGCTTTGTGCCGCCTGTCCCTCTTCGATATTTGCACCAACCGACGTTCCGGAACGAAGCAACTGCTTTGCGAGTATTTGCTCTACGCCCGGCTTTTTCGATAATCCCTGACACAAATTTACAATTCTCAGCGCAAACTGAAAAGTCCGCTCACACAAATCCCTTTTCTTTTTGCCTTCCAATTTCGCCCTTCAAACTTCGTACTTTGGCATTATGCCTTCGTACTTCCAACATCGCTATAAAACTACCATAGCAGTGTTGGACGGTTCGCCATCGCAGTTCTGTTTTTACGCCGTTATCGTTGCGCTGACGGTTTCTGACCATGGGCCTTTTTCGCCGCTGCTTTTGACCCATCGCAGCATATAGTGGGCGGTCTTGCCACCATCTGCGCCGTCATACTCTACAACATACGGGCTGGCCGTATCCATAGACACAAAGCTAAGATCATCGGCGCCAACCGGCGGAGCCTCACCGGCAGCGGCGACCTTAACCCAAATCTCACAGCCCATTACTCCTGCCGGCTTGGCCCGTCTTGTCGGGGTCGCCTCATCGACAAAGCGAATTTCATGCCGCAGCCGCTGGCTGGTATCAACCATTCCTACCGGCCTTGTCATTATATCACCAACTGCCGAGGTTCGAACGGTATCGGGTATGGTAATTCCAAGCGTTGCGCGCTCGGAGTCATCGACATCGGGCGACGCCTGAAGCTGCCGCACTAATTGCCTTATCGCCGATTCGAGTGTATCGCAACTGGCATCTTTGGCCTGCCGTGCCGATTGTGCCGCCTGTTGGGCGGTAACATTGTCTGACATTTTCGCATCAAAATCCGTCTGCCCAGCCACTATCGGTATCATATCGGGGGGCCCTATACCCAGCTCGACGAGATGGGCGTTGGCATAGCTAACAAAGTTATCTACCCAAGCCTGAAATCCTGTATCAGAACCTGGAATGTAATCTGGCATTTTTCAAATCCTTTCATTAAAATAGCTAAACCCTTAAGGGCAGTAATCTTAACTTCTAAAATCTGCCGTTTTCGTAAAGGAGCGGGTCGTTCGCTCCAAAGAGTAAGTCATCCGCTCCAGGGAGTAAGCCGTCCACTCGGCGAGTGAGTCATCCACTCCACGGAGTAGGTCATCTGTTCCGAGGAATGAGTCGTTCGCTCTAAAGAGTGAGTCATCCGACCCAAGAGGGAGTCATTCGCTCCACGGAGTAGGTCGTTCACTCCAAGGAGTGACTCATCCGCTCCAGGAAGTGGAACATCAGCGTCAAAGGTCTTTTTTTATAAGCCACTAATTGTTACCTTTCACCGCAGGAGAACAGGAACTGGCCAATAATCAATAATCGTTAATCAATCTTTTCAGACTCCGTCCCCGTGGGGAACATCTAAAAAATCGATGCAACCTATTATGGCAGCTCGGGATACAAAAATAGCCCAAGCCAGTGTATTTAATCAGGGCAGTTATTTACGTTACAAATATATGTTGTTGCTCTAACCTCGCCGTTCTTATCAGGGAGGAAGTTAAGTATTGGTTCTGCCATATCCTTAGCTGCTGTTCGAATTGAATTCTCAAGAACCGAGCTTATTTGAACCTGTGCCACGTATCGAGCCGGATCGCCGGCAATATTAGGTCTGCGACCGAGGAGCCCGGAAAAGTCGTTTTCGTTTGTGGTAATTTGGCCGTTCAAGATGTAGAAATTCA
>CAZOQJ010000007.1:0-34795 GCA_964581905.1 uncultured Pirellulales bacterium | reverse complement strand
GTATTGTCGCTGCTGCCGTCGTCCACGAAAATCAGCTCATAACTCTGAGCGGTTTCGCTCATAGTTTTTGTCAGCCGTTCATAAAGCTCATTTACAGAATTAGCTTCGTTGTAAAGCGGCACTACAACCGAGCAGTCAATATTAGTCTGGTTTTTAGATTTGCCCATAATGCACTAATTTTATTCCTGCGTTTGATAAATACTGCCTGGCCTCTTCACTGCAAAGCGTATCAAGCTCGATTTTTCGCTGCTGAACCAGTCTTGTTTTGAATTTTTCAAGACCGTCGATAAATCCAGGATGGGTCATTATCTCGGCAACCGGCATCGTATTATACGAGGCAGTGGCTCTGAAAAAATCCGTGTCTATCCTGCCCGTATGTGCGACGCCGAGAAGCATATCGGTTTTGAAAAAGCTGTGGTTCTGCAGTCGATTTATCCGGGCCATAATGCGAGTCAACCTTGCTCTTTTCTTCCCATCGCCGTCTGGCAGCAACCCCGGCATAGCAGAAAAACTCCTCGGCTCGAATGTAAAACGTATCGCAGGGATTTTAAACTGTCCGGCCAGGTCGCAGACCAACGGATATATGGCTGGGAAACTGTGGATATGCTTATGCGAATCCAGATGCGTCGGCTGTAAACCTCTTTCGACCGCCCATCGTATCTGGGCAGCTAATTCGGCTTTTACCGCATTTCTAAACCGGGGCGAAATAAGAGAATAGAACGATAGCTTTGCAGGTGAGTAAGTGAATTGGCCGTCAGTATTTACTAAAAGTTGAACATTAGTATCCTTCGAGACCGGCGGACCGTCGGTGAGGTTAAGATGAATACCTACACCAAGCCCAGGCAGTTGCCTTGCTGTCTCAATTGCTTCGTCGGCGGCCGGCATATTGGTCATTATAGTCGCACTGGTCAGAATGCCCTTTGTATGAGCTTCTGCTACAGCCCTATTTACTCCTTCACATAGGCCAAAATCATCGGCATTTATTATAATTCGCCTGTCCATCGCAGATAAGCCGTTTAGAGAGTTATTCCTAAGGGGATAAGTTTATATGGGAAAAATGGTTAAATCAAGCTGCAAATTATAAAAACTACGATATGAGACAATAACCAATTATGGCGAGGGAAAATTTTATATAGGCAACGGAAATAAAAAGGCTGTAGGCTTTATGCCTACAGCCCAATTTATTTGAAGTTAGATTGGCGAGCTATTTTCCCATTAGCCAGTGCGCGGCAAGTATAGCAAAGTCTCTAAAGTCTATGTCGCAGTCGCCGTCCAGGTCGCCCATATAAATACAAGCAAACTCGTAGGCACCCATGTCTACGATATAGGTGCCGTTACCATCACCGTCTTCGAACCTGTGATGTTCGTCGAGGTCCAGCGGCGTTTGCTCTGTTACGATACCATCGATGTCGAGGTCGGCAGTATCAGCAGGAACAGCCATATTATTGCCCATGTCGATGCAGGGCGAATTCATCAGTAGCCTCATGTTATCGTCTTTCGTGCCGATAACGCCATCTGTGCCATTAGGGTCCATAAAACACGGGTCGGCGTTGATGTTACCAATGCCGGCGCCCGACCAGCCACCGTCGACATCAGAGTAGTTAACAGTTGCAGCACTGTTCGGACCGTCGCCTATCTGCGGAGCAGTGTTGCCCCAAAAGATGCAGTTGTTGATTATCGGGAAGACATTATTGTAGTCATTTATGGCCCCATCGCTCGTGCCAGCCAAATTGCCACTGAAAGTGCAATTGGTTATCGTCGGACAACTGGCGTGTATGTTGGATATGGCGCCTCCATAATTTGCGGAATTGTTCCGGAATAAGCAATTGGTAACCATCGGATTGCATAGGCTTATGTTGTACAAGGCACCTCCGTTACTTGGGATGCCGAATCCCTTGTTGGAGATAAAACTGCAGTTGACCAGTGTCGGTGAGCTCAAATAATTCACTATCCCTCCACCACCCCATTTTCCTGCGTTTCTGTAGAAGATGCAGTTACTTATCTGCAAATTGCCTCCGCCATTCCACATCGCTCCGCCTTCTCCTCCACTGCTGCTACCTGTGGCGTTCTCGACGAACGTGCATTTATTGACTTTGCAGTTTGCGTTACTGTTTAACATGCCCGCACCTTCATAATCAGGCCATGTAGTGCCGTTGGCATTACCGGCGGTGATAGTAAAGCCATCAAGGACAACTGTGGCGTCGGTATTGCTGCCAGTGACGACGTTATAGCTGTTTTCTGCCCGGCAGGGGTCGTTGATTAAAGCGCATGGGTCTGAGACATACCTGTCATTGCTGAGCAGGTCGCCGCTGAGGATAGTTTCATAGAGTTCGATATCCCGGTCGTTCGGATCCTGCGTTCCATAGCCCGGGTAGCCACCATAGATACGCATACCACTTTTAAGTACAAAGCTCGCATTTCGGCTGCCAGAGCCGCCTGGATTGGCTGAGTTACTGTCGGGGTGGTACGTCCCATCGGCTACCCAAATCACTGAAGCGTTTGGGTCGGCCAGGGCGTTCTGAAGATGGTTGTAGGCATTTTGCCAGCTCGAACCGTCGTCATTGCCCGGCGCGTTCACATCAACATAGACAATAGCCGACTGCTGGGGCGTAAAGTTAACTCCCCATACATTACCTGATGCTGCTGACCAGTCACTTGAAGTACCGGTGTTCACCGTCTGAGGCGTAAAGGTATAACCTGCCGTTACAACGCTTATAGTGTATGTTGATGCTGATTGTAAATGCGCCAATGCATATATGCCTCTGCTGTTGGTTGTAGTGATGTATGGGCCGCCAGGCCCCTGGGCTGTAACCGCTGCCCCACTTATGGGTGCGCCCAATGTATCTGTAACCCGGCCGCTGATTATCTCACCTGCGCCCGAAACAAAGACGTTATATATGCAACACGAAACCTCATTATAGTCATAAACATTGGGAAGGTTATACCAGGCATCGTACTGCCCCTCCCAGCCCATGTTAATGTGGTGGTAAAGCGTTAAAAGGTTATACCCATATCCATCGGCCAGTACGGCATGGCCCATCTCGTCATAAGGATTGTCGCTAACGATGAGAATAACAGGATGATTGTAGTCAAGATTAGGATTGACCATGTTGATTAACACCGGAATGTTGGGCCCCAAGTTGCTGGTGACGGCATTGCTGTAGTCGAAGATATTCGGGTCCCTCATCGCAGACGCCGCTCCGGGCCCCCAGGCGGACGACCCGCCAGCCGAATAACTCATCGATACCGATACACCGGCGTCATAACAAAGCGCCCCGATGGCCTGCCGTTGGGTTACGGTTGTACTGCAATTCGGGTCATAGACCATCAGGTTCCAACTATACGGCCCACCGGCACCATTGCCGCCACGCGTCCAAGCTTGCGTCCAGTTATCGTCAACATAAATTGAGAATGGCCCCTGTATGCCTATTCCTGCCGCCGGATGTTGATGAAATCTCATCAACTGTGCCATTGCGGTGGCAAGACAACCGCATGGATAATTATTAGGGTCACCGGGATTCCAAACAACCATGCTCATCATAGAGTCCCATTGTGGTGTATAATAATTGTAGCAGGCAAGAGCACAAGGGTCCCCCTGTGGTGCACAACAGGTTGTCTGGCCCCACTTGCTTTGCACAAGTGGGTCGACACGAGGGTCGGAGACTGAGGGCAGACCCGTTGTAGTGGACGCCCCTATCTCCTCACTAAAACCGACCAATTGATTCCACTTGGCCTGGGAATCAAGGGCCGCTTCCATAGCATTTGTCGCCTGGGGTTTTTGGGCATTGCGAACTACTGCAATTCGACCATTTAGGTCGTTAGTAACTAATGCTCCCAGCGGATTGTCAGGTGAGGGGTCGTAGATGCCTTCTTCGACAAAACCGACGATCGGCTCGACCGAATCGTCGGCCGGCACAATCACAAAGCCGGATGGCTGCAAATAGACGATGTAATAAATTGGCTCACCAATGTCATTAGTGAAAGTCTCAACGCTGACTACCTGTAGGCCGAGGGTCGCGTTAAGTGGTTGAGCATCGGCTTTGAGCCAGCCGGTCACTGCTTTTTCAGCTTCGTTCGCCGTTGTGGGCCGGGCCCAGAGGGTGCTTCCGCAGAGTTGCAACAGTATCAGGATAATCGTGAAAAGGATTTTTTTACATTTCATTTTTCTACTCCTTAAAAATGGTTAAAGATAATGTTTAATGCGCGTTTATTCTCTTCGCATAGATACTTTATTGATAAAAGACCGCTATCAGAACACATTTGTATAATATATAACCAAAAAAGTCAAGAGAATTATAGGACTTTTTCACTTTTTTATGTATGTAGTTTAGTGTGCTTTTGCTCTTGCTTTAGGGGCTAAAGACTGCTATATGTTTGGATTATGGTGACGAAAATAGCAGTTCCAATAGCGGCTGAAAATCCGGATGAGGCAAAAAAACAAATCAAGGCAGCTCTGGCGGCAGGGGCTGAGATGCTTGAATTGCGAAGCGATTACCTCGAAAACCTAAGCGTCGATATGGTTAATAATCTGGTTGGCGAGGTGAAAAAGGCCGGCTTAAAAAAAGTGCCTGTCATTGCGACCTGCCGGGACGAGAAGCAGGGCGGAGCAAGAAAATATCCTGACCGGTTACGAGCCGAAGTATTAGCAGGCGCGCTACAAGCGGGCGCCGAATTTGTCGATTTCGAATATGAAAAATTCCGCTTTGTAGAAAACCAGGAGAGGTTGCAGAAAGGATTATCGCAGAATTCAAAGGCACGACTGATTCTGTCAGCCCACGATTTCGAGAGGAAGTTTGAAAATATCAGTAGATTGCATCGCAGTATATTAACCGTATATCCGGCGGCGATACCGAAGCTTGTCTATACGGCCAATCATATCAATGACTGCTTCGATGCCTTCGATTTACTGCACAAAACAAGTGGAGAGCGAATCGTCTTTTGTATGGGTGCGGCGGGACTAATAAGCAGAATCATCGCGAAGAAATTGGGGGCTCTTTTAACCTTCGCCAGTATAGATGAGAAAACTGCAACTGCGCCGGGGCAATTGACAATCGAGCAATTGAAAGAATTGTACCGGTTCGATTCGATAAGCTCCGATACGGAACTTTTCGGTGTGATTGCCGACCCTGTCGGGCACTCACTAAGCCCTGCGATTCATAATGCGTGTTTTGCAGAAAAAAATATGAATAAACTTTATCTGCCGCTATTGGTAAAAGGGGGGCAAAGTGGATTCGATTTGTTTTTGAACAACGTCATTGTGAGAAAATGGCTGAACTTTCGCGGTTTTAGCGTGACAATTCCGCATAAGCAAAACGCCTTAAACTATGTCAGGAGAAAAGTGGGCTTTATTGAGCCGTTAGCAGAAAAAATCGGGGCGGTTAATACTCTGGTCGTAAAAGATGATGGGAGAACAGCCGGCTACAACACCGATTATGCTGCTGCTTTGGATTCAATTACTTCCACACTAAAAGTTGACAGAGCTGGTTTGAAAAAGCTGGTGGTCGCGGTCATCGGCGCTGGCGGCGTAGCAAGGGCGATAGTGGCGGGTCTTAGTAACGCAGGTGCAAAAATAAAAATCTATAACAGAACTATTCAAAAGGCCGAAAAGCTTGCTGCCGAGTTTGATTGTGATTTTGCCGGGCTGGATGAGTTGCAAGACATCGATGCGAAGTTGCTAATAAATTGTACGAGCATTGGGATGCACCCCAATGTTGACGCAACACCTTTGCCGCAGGAGTATCTGAAAAAAGGTATGGCGGTTTTCGATACGGTTTATAACCCTGCTGAGACTTTATTATTACAGCAGGCAAAGAGAAAGAGATTGAAAAGGATTGACGGGCCATCAATGTTTATCAATCAGGCGATGGCGCAATTCAAGCTCTTCACCGGTAAAAACGCCAACGCAAAACTTATGCGAAAGGTTATCACAGAAAGGCTTAGCCACAAAAGCCATAGGGAATTGGTTAATTAGTTGGCCAATGTCAAAAACAAAGATTGAAAATCGAATTACAGCGTTAAGGTTTTATTCTTGACAACCTATACAGACCTTGGTATAAAAGAAACGCATAGATTTGGTGGGTTAAAGGGAAAAATATAGCTCTGCTATGCGTAGCGCTTCGCAGAGCATAGAAGGGAGTTAGATTATGGCAAAAACAAAGAAAACCCCAGAAGAAAATTCCGGGGGTGGTGACCAGCCGCAACAACCACAGCAAGTCCAGCAGGAACAAACGAGTGGAGAAGTCAGCAAAGACGCCCGTACATGGGCAATGTTGTGCCATCTATTGGCTATTTTTACCGGTTTTATAGCGCCCCTGGTTATCTGGCTGATAAAGAAAGACGAGGACCCCTTTGTCGACAGCCATGGCAAAGAGGCCTTGAATTTCCAGATTACCGTCGTGATTGCAATGTTTGCTTCAGGGCTGTTGACTTTCATTTGCGTAGGCTTTTTCCTGGGAGTTGCAGTGTGGGTTGTTGACCTGATTTTCTGCATTATCGCTACGATGAAGGCAAATAGCGGCGAACTTTATCGCTATCCGGTTAGTATCCGATTTATTAAGTAGTGAGCCCCCGACCACCCATCCTTCGCTAATGCTATGGAGGGCAAGCAGGGGTTGGGGCTAAGTATCATCACCACGGTTTCTCCGGGCGATATCGCAACGCACTTGCAAAATTGCCGGCCGCTCGATATTATAGCGTAAATGGCAGCAAAATCGCGTAAGAGTAAAGGCCAGCAGTCGCCCAAAGCAGTTAATAAAAAGGCCTATCGAAATTTCGAGCTCATCGAGAGGTTCGAAGCAGGTCTGGAGTTGTTGGGAACAGAGGTGAAATCGCTCCGGGCAGGTCAGGCTGACCTTTCCGGCTCATACGCAAGGGTAGAAAACGAGCAGTGTTGGCTGGTCGGTGCAAAAATCGCCCAATACCAGCAGGCAGGCGCAGCCGGCCATGAGCCGGAAAGAAAAAGGAAACTGCTGCTGCATAAACGCGAAATCCTAAAAATAAGAACCAAGCTTGAGCAGCGTGGCTTTACCCTCGTGCCTCTGCAAATTTATTTCAACGACAGAGGATTTGCAAAAATAGAATTGGCCCTTGCCAGAGGCAAAAGACAGTACGATAAACGAAGAGCTATTACTGAACGTCAGCAGAAGCAGGACGTCGAAAGAGATACAAAAAAATACAGAAAGTAATAAAGATAAAAAACTTACAAGGTGAGTAATTATGGCTGAAGAAGAGAAAAAAGAAGAAAAAAAGATTATTGTCGATGAGGACTGGAAAAAAGAGGCGCAGAAGGAAAAAGATATATTAGCCGCAAAAGAGGAATCTGAGAAAAAAGCCGAAGAGCAGGGTAAACGCCATGAGCCTTTGCCCGAGGGTAATTTAGCGGCGCTGGTAAGTATGCTTACCACCCAGGCGTTATTTGCATTAGGTTTTCTGCAAATAAAGGGGCAGGAGCCGAGAGAACCGGATTTGGAATTGGCAAAATACCAAATCGATATGCTCGAAACGCTCCAGGAAAAAACCAAGGGCAACTTAACTAAAGCAGAAGAAAAGGTCCTTGAAAATACGCTCAGTGAGCTTCATATGGGCTACGTTAAGGTCGCCGGGTAAAAAGAGAATTTGGAATTAAGAATACAAAATTGAGCAAAGGTGGTCTGGTTGTCTATATTAGATAAAATTATTACTGATAAAAAAGCCGAAGTTGCACTTCGTAGGTCGCAGTTTGACCTTGAGCAGCTTAAAGAAAATATTCGCTCGATGCGCAAGTGCCGCAACTTCTATAAGGCGGTTACCAAGCCGAACAGCCGGGGTATAAACGTTATAGCAGAGGTCAAAAAGGCATCGCCGTCTGCGGGGATTATTCGTGAGGATTTTGACCCCGTGGCAATCGCACAAACTTATGAAAAATGTGGTGCTGATGCAATCAGCGTTCTTACCGATGAAAAATACTTTCAAGGCCGGCTTGAATATATGGAGCAGATAAAAGAGGCGGTTGATTTACCTGTCCTGCAAAAGGATTTTATCGTTGATTTGTGGCAGGTGTATGAATCGCGTGCTGCCGGCGCCGATGCGATACTACTGATAGCCGAGGCGCTCAAGCCCGGCGAACTAATGGATTTGATGATAGCCGCAGCCGAATTGACACTAACGGTCCTTTTGGAAGTGCATCAGGCCGATACGCTTCTTAATGTACGCAGTATGATTGGTTTTCCGAAAAAGGGCTATAGCGTTATTGGAATAAACAACCGCAATCTCAATACGATGAAGGTGGACTTGAACACAACCAGCCGGTTGGCGGAACTGCTCGAAGATAAAAACGAACTCGTAGCCGAAAGCGGAGTAAAAGCACGAAACGATGTTGAAAGGCTAAAAGACATCGGTGTTAGAGCGGTTTTGATTGGCCAGGTGCTGTGCGAGAGCGCCAATATAGAAGAAAAATTTAAAGAGCTTTTCGGCTGACAATCTGGAAAGTCGAAGGAAGGTTGAATATTATGAATATGCTGCTTTATTTGCTTTTGGGTCTTGCTACCGGTGTTTTCAGTGGTTTAATCGGTATAGGTGGAGCGATAATTATTATTCCCTGTTTGGTTCTTTTATTTGGGTTGTCGCAACATACAGCACAGGGTACAACGCTGGCTCTGATGGTGCCGCCTATCGGTTTGCTTGCTGCCTGGATTTATTACAAGCAGGGCTTCGTGGATTTGAAAATAGCAGGGCTTATATGTCTTGGCTTTTTTATAGGTGGTCTAATAGGTGCCAAATTCGCAATGAAAATTCCGGACGAACTCTTACGAAAGATTTTTGGGGTGACATTGCTTCTCGCATCGCTAAAGATGATTTTCTTCAAATGAAAAGATTAAGCCTGGTCTGTTTATCGTTTCTCCTGTGATTTTTTGATTTTTGCCCAAGTGTCTTTAAGAGTTACCGTGCGATTGAAAACAAGTTTGCTTTTAGTGCTATCTTCGTCGACGCAGAAATAACCCAGCCGTTCGAACTGATAACGATTTGGCGGTTTTGCATCTTTTAAGGATGGCTCTACAAAACAGTCGGTCAAAACTTCCAGAGAGTCAGGATTCAGGTTGGATGTGAAATCCTGTCCCTCCTCCGTCTCATCCGGATTTTCCTTTGTGAATAAATTGTCGTATAGACGTACTTCGGCTTTGAGGGCGTTTTTGGCACAAACCCAGTGAAGCGTAGATTTGACCTTTCGGCCATCGGGAGCGTCGCCGCCTCGCGTAGCCGGGTCATAGGTGCAGTGCAGCTCGACAATTTCACCGTTTGCGTCTTTAACCATGTTCTTACAAGTGATAAAGTATGCGTATCGCAGGCGAACCTCCCGGCCTGGCGCAAGGCGGTAGAATTTCTTCGGCGGTTCTTCCATAAAATCATCTCTTTCGATGTAAAGCTCCCGCGAAAAAGGAACATTCCGTGTGCCGGCAGCGGGGTCCTCGGGATTATTTATAGCTTCAAGCTCTTCAACCTTATTTTCAGGATAGTTATCGATAATTACTTTGAGCGGCTTGAGAACAGCCATGACGCGTGCAGATGTTTTGTTCAAATCATCACGGAGGCAGTGCTCCAATAGTGCGATGTCAATAGTGCTATTGAATTTGTTGATGCCGATAAGCTTGCAGAAATATCGGATAGCAGCCGGTGAATAGCCTCGCCTTCGCAGCCCGCTAATAGTCGGTAATCTCGGGTCGTCCCAGCCGTTGACAAGGCCCTTCTGCACCAATTGCTGGAGCTTGCGCTTGCTCATTACCGTGAAAGACAGATTGAGGCGAGCGAACTCTATCTGTTGGGAATGGAAAATCCCTAACTGGCCAAGGAACCAGTCGTATAAAGGCCGGTGATTTTCAAATTCAAGTGTACAAATCGAATGGGTGATGCCTTCGATGGAATCTTCCAATCCGTGTGCCCAGTCATAAGTTGGATAAATGCACCATTTGTCAGATGTGCGTGGATGTGCTGCGTGCAGGATGCGGTACATAACGGGGTCTCGCATATTCAGGTTTGGATGCGCCATATCTATTTTCGCACGCAGTGTGCGGGAGCCATCCGGAAATTCGCCGGCCCTCATTCTCTCGAACAAGTCAAGGTTTTCCTCGATGCTGCGGTTGCGATATGGACTGTCTTTTCCCGGCTTGGTCAAGGTGCCACGATATTCTCTGATTTCGTCAGGTGTTAAATCGCAGACATAGGCCTTGCCGGCCTTTATAAGCTGAATAGCGTACTGATACATCTGCTCAAAATAGTCCGAGGCATAGTATAATCTGTCCTGCCAATCGAAGCCGAGCCAGCGGACGTCTTCTATAATCGAGTCGATGTATTCCTGCTCTTCTTTTACGGGATTGGTATCATCGAATCGCAGATTACAGGTGCCGCCGAATTCTTCCGCGATGCCGAAGTTCAGGCAGATACTTTTGGCATGGCCGATATGCAGATAGCCGTTCGGCTCAGGCGGAAATCGAGTTGCGACCCGGCCATGCCATTTATTTGTCTTTATATCTTCAGCCACTATCTGCCGAATAAAATCAATCCTGGCATTACCGTCACTGCCACTCTTTCTATTGTTCGATATTTTCACTTACTTTGGCCTCAATTTTAAGCAAGGACCTTAAATGTTTTGTCTTCTCTGAAACCATAAAGTTTTCTGCGGCTCTACGCCATAGTGTTAACTTGACCTGCTGCTTATAATCAGTGATAACTTCTTCGATATTTTCACGTATAATAGTGTGTTTCTGCATGACTATATCACGAATTTCATAATAATCCATTCTCGTATCAATAGCTAATATCTCTGTTTCTATTTGTTTTATGAATGCGCTTAAATTGTATACTTCATTTTTGATGTTGATATCTTCTCCTTTGTCTATAGAAGATTTTGCCATAGAGATAATTTCAGCAGGATCAATTGTATTGGCTTTAATATATTTTGCAGTATTTATTATTCCTGCTGTAGCAAGGAGAGTTGCTTGATCCGGAAAACTTTCAGAATAATTTGATTTGAGGCACAAGTAAATCTTGGTGATATTTCTTGCAATCAGCCCAAAATTACCATCTTTCAATTTCTTAAAAAAATCGAGCAATCCCATGGCTCCTTCTATGTTCTGTATTAAGCAGACGAGATATTCTTGCTTTCTTAGATATCAGCCTTGCTGCTTATTCAAAAAAGCGTTTATCGACTTGGTTAGTTGGGGCACTTTGTTTTGTACGACATCCCAGAGAATATCGTTGTCAATCCCAAAATATTCGTGGGCAAGCATATCTCTCATTCCTGCGATTTTTCGCCATTCTATATCTGGCAATTGCATTCTGAGTTTGTCAGAAATACGCTTAGCAGCTTCGCCAATAATCTCAAGATTGCGAACAACTGCGTCATAGGTCTTTTCGTCCTGTATCAAATCTGGTTGGCTAAACCCCTTAGTGAACTGCAAAACTTTCTCACAGCTTTCGGCTATATCTTGTAAATACATTATCTCGTCACGCGACATTAATGAGCTCCTTCTCAATCGCTCGGCGGACTTGTGGGCGAAGCGCCTTATCGGTTACAAGGTCGACCGACATACCGAGTAGCTCCTCTAAGTAGAATTTCAAATCCATAAATATATCGAAAGTGGCTTTTTGATTAAATACCACCAGCACATCCACATCGCTGTTATCGGCTGCCTCATCACGAACTACAGAACCAAATACTGCGAGGGTCTTGACCGGAAAACGCTGTTGGATTTCCTCGATACTGTCTTTAAGACACATTAAAACTTTTTGTTTGTCCACAATAAATCTCCTTATGTACCTACACTGCATTTTAGCATATTGTAACTATCCAGACCAGTCAAACATATTTAATAACCCCAATATCTGGTTCTTGACAATAGCAACAGTTTAGCTTAGCCTGTTTATTCTATATACTTTTTATAACTGATGAGAAATCATAAGCTATGCCTGAGAAAGTAGTAACACGTTTTGCGCCATCGCCGACGGGGTATCTGCATGTCGGTGGAGCCAGGACCGTTCTATTTAACTGGCTGTATGCGAGGCGGATGGGCGGGACGTTTATCCTGCGCATCGAGGATACCGACCAGAAGAGAAACACGCCGACCGCAATCCGGCAGGTAATCGAAGACCTTCGCTGGCTCGGCATTGATTGGGATGAAGGCCCGGAAGTTAAGGGACCGAATGGGCCGTATTTTCAGTCCCAGCGGCGGGAAATCTACGATAAATACATAAAAAAACTTATCGATGAGCAAAAGGCATACTGGTGCTTTGAGACACTGGAAGAACTCGATGCACTACGCAAAGAAGCTGAAGCACAAAAGAAAAACTTCATCTATCCTCGACCCAAAGAGTTTCCCGATGAAAGCGATGTTAAAAAAGCAGCGGCCCAGGGCAAACCCGTGACGGTGCGTTTTGCTATGCCGGAGGATGAAAGCATTATCGTTGAAGATATTGTGCGTGGGCAGGTCAGGTTTGAGGCCAGCGAATTAGGCGATTTTATCATACTAAAAAGCGATGGCTTTCCCACATATAATTTTGCGTGTGTGGTGGATGATTATTTGATGAAGGTAACGCACATTATCCGCGGCCAGGAGCACCTGATGAATACGCCCGGCCAGCAGGAGCTATGGAAGGCCCTCGGATTCGGAGAGCCGCCGAAATATGCACATATGTCCGTTACCATAAGTGAAGGAGGCGGAAAACTCTCCAAGCGAGAGCGGCCTAAAGCACTTCGTAAGGCCATCAAAGCAGGAGAAGATTCCGCCACGCGAATGGCGGATAAAATTGACCGGCAGAAATTAACTGAAGCAGGAAATCTGAGCGCCGATGAGCTTGAATCTTTCATCAAAGGCAAGGCTATGCCGGATATGCCGAGTGTTGATGCGATGGCAGAATATCTCGGCGTGCGGCTGCCGGAGATAAATATCGTTGATTTCTTCAATAGCGGCTATCTGCCGGAAACGATGGTGAACTTCCTTGCGCTATTAGGCTGGAACCCCGGCGATGAGCGGGAAATTATGTCTGTTAAGGAATTGACCGATTGCTTTGACCTTTCTCGTTTGACAAAGTCCAACAGCTTGTTCGACCGTCAGAAGCTAATGGCTTTTAATACCGAGCATATTAAGATGGCCGGCAAAGAAAAACTACTCCAGCATTTTAAGAAGTACTTAAAAATTACAGAATCTCCGGTTCTGTCCGCGAGCGATGAACAGCTAAAGCGAATTATCAAGCTGTGCGAAGGTGCAAGGACCTTGGCTGATATTGAACGTAAGAGCAGATTTCTCTTTATCGGTGATGACCAAATACAGTACGATGATAAAGCAGTCAAAAAAGTATTACTCAAAGGCGATGGTATTAACACTTTAAAGACCATTCGGTCCAAAATAGAAACTCAGGCACAAATCACCGCCCAATATACTGAAAATATGTTACGTGGTTTAGCTGAGGAAAAACAGGTTGGACTAGGCAAGGTCGCCCAGCCGTTGCGCGTGGCCATTTGTGGGTCGACAATTAGTACACCAATCTTCGATTCGATAGAGATGTTGGGCAAAGAAAAAACATTATCTAGGATTGATAATACAATGGTAATAGTTCAAGGAAAAGCTGTAACTTAAGGGGATTGTCAATTGTCATTATTAGTAACCGGTTCGATAGCTATTGATACGGTCAAGACGCCGCATGGTGTCAGCGAGAATTGTATTGGTGGGTCGGCTGTGTATTTCAGTATGGCAGCGAGTTTTTTCTCGCCCGTTCGATTAGTCGGTGCTGTCGGTGCGGATTGTCCGTTTGATTTTGCCAAAGTTTTCGCAGGCAGAAATGTTGATTTAACAGGCTTAGAGGTCAGAAAGAACAGCAAGACATTTCGCTGGGTCGGGTCATATGCTGAAAATATGGACAGCCGGACAACGGATTATATTGAATTAAATGTCCTTGCAGAAGAGCCGCCAGCTGTGCCTGTTAAATTTAGCGATAGTAAATTTGTCTTTCTGGCAAATACAGCACCAAATCTGCAGCTCAAATTACTAAATCAAATCGATAAACCTGTTTTTGTGGCTGCTGATACTATGGATTTCTGGATTGAGGGACAGCCGGAGGATGTGAAAACACTGCTGAAGAAAATTAACTGCTTGGTAATCAACGAAGACGAAGCAAGATTGCTGGCTAAGGAACATGATTTGATAAAAGCAGCAGAGAAAATCCTTGATATGGGTACGGATGTGGTGATTATTAAAAAAGGTGAATCTGGTTCGGTGATGTGCAATGCTGAGGGAGATAAATTTATTCTACCTGCTTATCCAGCTGCCGAGGTCAGAGACCCAACCGGTGCTGGTGACAGCTTCGCAGGTGGATTTATGGGCTATCTGGCGCAAACCGGCAAAACTGAGTTTGCCTCATTAAAAGCAGCGGTTGCCTACGGTACAGTTGTTGCTTCATTTACTATCGCCGGATTTTCACTGAATGGATTAACCGCTGTAGATAAAACAGATATTGACGATAGATTTGAAACTTTACGAAAATGCACAAGTTTTTAACCGGAAGACTCGTGCTTCGTAGCCCCCGCAGCCCCTAAGAGGCAAGAGCGGGGGCAGAGTAGTATAAGATGCGAGTGTTTATAGCAATAGATATTGGCGAGGAAATCAGGAAGGGCTTGGCCGAGCTGCAGGCCGAATTACAGAGCAAAGTTGATATTAAAAAAAGTGACGTCAAGTGGGTAAATCCAAAGAACATACACCTTACATTGAAATTTTTGGGTGAGATTAAAGACAAAGAGGTTGTTGATGTCTGCAATATCACTAAAGAGGTAGCCGGCAGACACAAAAGTTTTGAGTTGGATGTAGAATCGGTCGGCTGTTTCGGCGGCAGAAATCCCAGAGTTTTATGGGTTGGTACAGGCGAAGGAAGTGATAATCTGTTAGAATTGCAAAAGGACCTTGAGCAGCAACTGGATTTGGCCGGCTGGCCCGCTGAAAAGAGGGAATTTTCCGGCCATCTGACCCTTTGCAGAATAAGAAACCCGAAAGCAGGTGCCAAGCTGGCGCAAATAAGTGAGGATTATAAGGATTTTAAGCTCGGCAGTTTCTCAGCGGAGTCGGTTACGGTTTATCAGAGCCAGTTGACACCAAGCGGCCCTATGTATACTGTGTTAGGTGATTACAAATTAAGCTAAAAATGTAAAGCTGAAAATGCAAGACCAAAGCTCAAAAATTAAAACTGAATTGAAACACAGGGCATATCAATATTCTATTAAAATAATAGAATTTATAGATAATTTACCCAAAGATGTTTCCACAGGTACGATTGCAAAGCAGTTGTTGAGATCGGCTACATCGATAGGAGCTAATATAGCCGAGGCTAAGGGGTCCAGTTCAAAACGGGATTTCACTAATTTCTTTACCCATGCCCTTAAATCCGCAAACGAAAGCTTATATTGGCTTGGTTTGTTGAGGGACGCAAAGAAGATAAATAACACCAAATTAAACTATCTTTTGAACGAGACTAATGAATTGGCCAACATATTAGGTTCGAGTATTCTAACACTTAAAGGAAGAAAGTGAGTTTTGAATTTTAAACTATGGTTTTTGGCTTTTAGTTTTGGGCTTTTAACTTCTTAGGATAGGAGAAAAGCAAAATGGTAAAGACAAAGAAAATCGAAACAGTGACAAAAGCAACCAGTAAAGTGGAGGCACTGCACCGTGTTATTGCACAGATTGAGAAGCAATACGGCCAGGGTGCAATTATGCAGATGGATGAGCACAAGTACGCTAAAATTGAGGGCATATCGACCGGCTCATTATCGCTGGATATCGCTCTCGGCGGTGTTGGTATTCCGCGAGGCAGGGTTACCGAGCTGTTTGGGCCGGAGTCCTCCGGCAAGACCACTCTGGCACTTCATATAATTGCAAGCGCTCAACGTGCAGGCGGGGTAGCGGCATTTATAGACGCCGAACATGCAATGGACCCGACCTGGGCAAAAAAGTTAGGTGTCGATGTCAGCAGCCTGTTGATAAGCCAACCCGACAGCGGCGAACAGGCACTTGAAATCACCGAGATGCTAATCAGGTCCAATTCTGTCGATGTTATAGTTGTTGATTCGGTTGCTGCACTTACGCCAAAGGCGGAAATTGAAGGCGAGATGGGTGACACCCACATGGCACTGCAGGCAAGACTGATGAGCCAGGCGATGAGGAAGCTGACCGCTGTCATTAACAAGAGCAAAACCGCTCTTGTCTTTATAAATCAAATCCGTATGAAAATCGGTGTGATGTTCGGCAACCCGGAGACAACACCCGGCGGCAGGGCATTGAAATTCTACAGTTCTGTACGGCTTGACCTAAGGCGAATTACCACCTTAAAAGATAACTCCGGTGCCATAGGTAGCAGGATACGGGCCAGGGTGGTGAAAAATAAAATCGCACCGCCTTTCCGTGACAGTGAGTTCGACCTTATGTTCGATAGCGGAATCAGCTACGAAGGCGATTTAATAGACCTTGGAATTGGCTGTGAAGTAATCGAAAGAAGCGGAGCGTGGATAAACTACGGTGATATGCGATTGGGCCAGGGTAGAGAGAACGCAAAAAAATTCTTAGCTGAAAACAAGGACTTGTGCAAAGAAATAAAAAACAAAATCATCGCTGCTAAAGGATTAGTGTGATTTGCCAAACGTATTTCGCTTCACGAGATACAAAATACGATATATGAAATGTTGAGCGCAAAGCAAATAAGGAACGGCTTTATAGATTTTTTCAAGGGTAAAGGGCACGAGTTTGTCCCCAGCTCTCCGATAGTACCCATCGGTGATGAGACATTGCTTTTTGCCAATGCGGGGATGAATCAGTTCAAAGATATCTTTCTTGGATTAGTATCGCCGGATTATGGTCGGGCAGTCAACAGCCAAAAATGTTTGCGGGTGAGCGGCAAACACAACGACCTTGAGGAGGTGGGCAAAGACACCTATCATCACACCTTTTTTGAAATGTTAGGCAACTGGTCTTTCGACGATTATTTCAAAGCCGAGGCAATCGAATGGGCCTGGGAGCTTCTTACAAATGTTTGGGGTATTGAGCCGAGCCGCTTGTGGGCGACGGTTTTCGCCGGCGATAAAGCTGATAACCTGCCCAAAGATAGTGAGGCAGCAAAACTGTGGACTAAAGTTACACCGATACCTGCTGACAGGGTCCTGGCTTGTGGGAAAAAAGATAATTTCTGGGAGATGGGCGATACCGGCCCGTGTGGGCCTTGCAGCGAAATACATATCGACCTTGGCCCTGATATGTGTGACAAAAAGAACGTGGCCGGTCATAAGTGCAGTGTCAACGGCGGCTGCAGCCGGTTCATAGAGCTGTGGAACCTGGTCTTTATCCAATATAACCGTACGGAGGATGGTAAGCTTCTTGAGCTGGGCACCAAATACGTTGATACCGGTGCGGGCTTGGAAAGAATCGTTGCGGTGATGCAAAATAAGAAAAGTAACTACGATACCGACCTGTTTATGCCTATCATAAACCGCACTGCTGAGATTACTGGTCAAAAATATACATCCCGACTGCAAAATGATACCGACAATGCCTTTCGTGTCATAGCCGACCATATTCGTTCGCTGACTTTTGCGATAACCGATGGAACAACACCATCCAACGAAGGCAGGGGTTATGTAATTCGGCGGATACTTCGCAGGGCTTCGAGGTTTGGCAGAGAATTAGGTATGCACGAGCCGTTTATGTATAAGCTTGTACCGGTTGTTGTTGAGTGCTTAGGTGATGCGTTTGGTGAGATAAAAGCCAGAGCCGACCACGTTTCGACCGTAATTGAATCCGAAGAAGCGAGCTTCGGCAGAACGCTCGATAGAGGTATCGAAATATTTGCCGAGGCAGCCGAACGGGCAAAACAAACTGCTAAAAAGACCATCAGCGGTGAAGATGCATTCCAGCTTTACGACACTTACGGCTTTCCGCTCGATTTGACCGAGCTTATGGCACAAGAGCGCGGCCTTAAAGTCGATACTGCTAAGTTTAACGAGCTTATGGAAAAACAAAGAGAGCGGGCGAGGGCGGCACAAAAAACCGCTTCGGTAAATATAACTTTAACTGATACCGAACTGCCTGTAACTGAAGATGTTCATAAATACAAAAAGGATAGTTGCGATAGTAAAATAGTGGGTTTTGTCGATAACGAGGGTTTCAAAAACAAAGGTCAAATTAAAGACGGCGCTGAGGCCGGAATCGTTCTGGATAAAACCTGCTTTTATGCCGAAGCCGGTGGGCAGGTTGGCGACTGTGGGATTATTAAATCAGAACATGGGCAATTTATTGTTGATGGCACAATAAAGATAGCCAATTGTATTATTCACCAGGGCAAAGTTGCTGAGGGAGTATTTAGCGTGGGCGATAAGGTTACGGCCATAGTCAGCAAAGACAGAGATGCGACAAAGAAAAATCATACCACTACGCATTTACTTCAATGGGCGTTGCAGCAGACCCTTGGTAAATCGGTAGCCCAACAGGGTAGCTACGTTGGGCCGGATTACCTGAGATTTGACTTTACATATCCGAAAGCTCCAACAGCTGAAGAGCTAAAGGATGTTGAGAATAAAGTGCGAGAAAAAATCGCTGAAGATTTTCCGATCACTTGCGCGGTAATGCCAAAAGAGGCGGCTCAAAAGCTCGGTGCGATGGCACTATTCGGCGAGAAATATGGCAGCGAGGTTCGGGTAGTTGCCATTGGCGCTGAAAGTAAAAATCAGATTGATAAGGCGCTTAGCAAAGAATTCTGTGGTGGCACTCACGTCGATAGAACCGGTATCATTGGCGGCTTTAAGATAATCAAAGAAGAGAGCATCTCAGCGGGTGTTCGCAGGATTACCGCGCTTACCGGTCAGGGTCTGGCCAAATACCTCGAAGGGCGAAGCGATATTGTCGATAAGCTCTCGGTGATGCTGAAGGTTTCTGCTGAAACGCTTGTTGACAGGGTCGGCCAGTTGATGGAAGACAATAAAAAACTCTCGAAGCAGCTCAAATCAGCCGCCCGGCAGGCTGGAAGTGACGCTATGGCGGAAGCAAAACAGCTTCTGGAGAAATGCGAGAAAATCGGCGACTCTCATATAATCGTCAGCCGGCTGGCTACAACTTCGGTTGAGCAGGCAAGAGAAGCAATCGATATGCTCAAAAAGAAGGCGAAATCCGCAGTTGTAGTTTTTGGCTTTGAAGATGAAGGCAAGGCAACGCTTTTAGCCAGCGTAACTGATGATTTAATCAAGAAGGGCCTAAAAGCAGGTGACATAGTTAAGGTGATTGCACCGATAGTCGATGGCGGCGGCGGCGGACGACCACAAATGGCCCAGGCAGGCGGGAAAAATCCTGAAAAAATCGACGATGCCCTTACAAAAGCAGGAGAAATGATAAAAGAAAAATTGGCCAGCGCTTAATTACGGGTTCTGACTTCAGACCATTAAAGGGTTAACGATGTGAAGATACTGGAAGAAGATCCGCCGTTAGAGCGTAAAAGCAAGCTTCCGTGGTTTATTGATGCACTTTTCTATCCGCTTAGTATATCCGGCGGCATCCATTTGGCAGTTTTCTTATTTACCCCATTTGTAGTGGGACTGGTGAGCAGATACGTGCTTTCCGGGTTTTTCATTTTGGGTGGCATTTTGTCCTTGCTGCTTTACCTGCTGTATGTTGGTTACGTTCTCTATTACCTCGCATGTTGTGTTTTCGATAGCAGCAAAGGCGGCTGGCGGGCGCCGGATATTTCACTGCAGCCTGTTCCTGACAAGGGTGACTTGTTTTCACAATTGCTGCGCGTATGCGGCTGTTTCGCCGTCTGTTTTTGGCCCTTGGCTGTGTATTACATTCTCACCGAACGAGCCGACCTTGTATTTTGGCTGCTGTTTGTTCTTGGCAGTTTCTTTTTGCCTATGGCACTGTTGGCCGGAGTATTATTTGATTCCTTCGATGCACTAAATCCCATATTGATAATTCGCTCGATATATAAAACCTTTCTACCTTATTGCTCACTGGTGCCGCTCTTTTGCATTCTTGATATATTGGTCATAAAGGTAATATCTAATTTGCCTCAGCCTGGCAATTATCTTCAGGCTCTCGGTTATGGCTTCTTAACGGTAGACTATCTTTGCAGCAAATCTTTCGTTTATCATACCATCCCGCTTTTTTATCTGGCAATGGTAGCTGCGCACATTTTGGGCAGATTTTACTGGTGGAATAAGGATAAACTTAACTGGGGCTTGTAAACTGTCTAATGAGAATTATTTCTGCAGGCGGATTTTTACTCGTCTCGGCGCAGGCCAAGCCGTAGCTTGACACTTTTTGCATGGGCGTCGAGGCCTTCGGCCTCGGCCAATCGAATAATATCTTCAGCGCTTTCAGCCAGCTTTTTCTTATCATATTCAATGATACTCGTTGATTTGATAAAATCATTGGCACTTAAAGCACTAAAGAACTTTGCGCTTATTCCCGTAGGTAATGTGTGGCTTGGCCCAGCCCAATAGTCACCAACTGCTACAGGGCTGTAAGCGCCAATAAAAATCGCACCGGCATTATCGATTTTTTCGGCGATTTCTTTACTTTGCTCTCCACATTGGATTTCCAAATGCTCTGCAGCAAATTTGTTTGCCCTTTCAAGTAAATCGTCCATGTTCCTGAAAATCGCAATACCGCTGAATTTTTTGAGACACTCGATAGTTTCTTTTGCGCGATTTAGCTGGTTTACTTGTCTTTTAAGTTCGCCGAGGGTTTGTTGAGCAACTTCTTGCGAATCTGTAAACATAAACGCGCAGCCCGGATCATGTTCGGCTTGGCTGAGCATATCTGCGGCTATCCAGGCAGGGTTGGCTTTTTCATTTGCAATTATCAAAACTTCACTCGGTCCGGCTATCGAATCAATACCAACTGTCCCATATACCAATTGCTTGGCTGTTTGTACCCACTGGTTACCTGGCCCAACAATTTTATCTACCACCTTAATTGTTTTATTTTCAAATGTAAGTGCAGCTATAGCCTGTGCGCCGCCGATTCGATAGACTTCATCAATTCCCAGTTCATAACAGACCGCTAAAGTTACCGGATGGATACTCCCCTCATATCTTGGCGGTGATACTACGACTATCTCCTTCACGCCTGCTACCTGCGCAGGCACCGCGCACATTATCACAGTTGATGGCAGCGGGGCAGACGCCCCCGGCACGCAAATCCCCACTCGCCTTATCGGCGTATATCTTATGCCGGTAGATTTGAAGCTCTTGTCGTTACCAACAAATATCTTTGACTGATACTTTTTAACATTCTTAATTGCCTGGCGGATTGATTTAAGCAGTTCTGAATTAATTTCCTTGTGAGCCTTTTCCAAATCTGTACTTGAAATTCGGAACTGATCGGGCGTCAGTTTAACACCATCAAATCTCTCGGTGTATCTTGCTACCACTTCACCAACTCTGTCTTCATCTGCCTTCACAACTTCCTCAAGAATCTCTTCAACTTTTCGCCTGTTTTCAGAACCAGGACCGAAATGTGACAATCCAAACTTTGAGTTAAGAAATCCATCCAGCTTATTTTGGAAGTTTTTATCTTTATATGAGGTTAGGATATTGTCGAGCTGGTGGGGCATTGTTTGTCCTTTATCTTGCGAAGTTGCCGAAGTTGTAAACTTGTGTTGCCTTTTGCAGCAGCAGATATTGATTACCTTTGTATTCCGTCATAATTCCGGCTATTTTGAATGTCGGCTGCTCCAATTCAGCAGATTGTCTCTTCTCGGTCAGCTCCAGAGTTTCACAGGGCAGAAGCCGAAGTGAAGTTTTAGGAGCGCTGCGGCCAAGGGCATCCAGAATAAATACAGGCTGGTCGTCCTGCTTAGCCAGAAAAGCCGTCCTGTCGGCCAGGATGGTATCCTGCCGATGCATTTGATTTAGCTTTTCTATGCCCTCCGGCTCGTCTCGACGCTCGTCACGGCGGAGCGTGCCGTAGCCGGGCTGGGCAATTGGCTCTGTGTCCTGCAATCTTGCAGGTTCTAATTGCTTGGCTTGTCTGGCTTTTATTTTTTCTATTACCTCCTGCGGTATTGCCAATATATCGTTCGGCTCATTGATATTAGGCTCCGAATTGTCTTTTTCTGAAACCATCGTCTCGAGCGGCTTTTGCTCCTGCGTATTGGGTTCCCGCGGTGTTTCAGGTTTCAACGGTTCTATTTTGCTGAGCGGCAAAAAATAAATGGGGAAGATAAAATTTTTGCCCTTATATTTTGTAACTCTGCCCCAGAGACAATAGTTGTCGGCATGACGTATTTTCGCATCATCGATTATTCTTTGCAGCGTTGCCGAGGGCAGCAGTTGTAAGCTTGTGCCTTTCTTGGCCGCGACCTTATCATCGATTACGTCTGAATCAAGCTCAAAGAACCACTCGTTTCCGTCAGGATTGTTAATCCTGCCGTCGATGCTGCTGAGGGCAAAGCCGTCCCGTAGCAGGCCCTGACGGGGCAGCTCTTCTGCTCGTCCTGGTTCTGTCAGGATAATAGTTACAAAAAACGTTAACAGCAGAATTCCAAATCTCTTGACCATATTAACAGCTAAGAACAGTATTCAGAAATCTTTTTTACGGCCTCTTCCGGCCTATCTACCTGATATATGTGCCGGATGCAGTCAGGGTCATCGGTTGCAAGTAAATCAACCAGCGGCTTCCAGAAACCGCCTAAAAGTATAATCAGTTTATGTACGTTGAGAAAGCCCTTATTTTTTAATTCCCAGACTTTGGCTAGCTCCAGCAGTGTTCCCGTTCCGCCCGGCAGCACAACATACGCCTGGCCCAGCTTTATCAGCGTATCGAGGCGTTCATCGAGAGAGCCGGTAACAATCTCACGAGTAATATATTTGTTAGCGGTACTCTGCTTAAAAACCGAGCATGTTACGCCGATAACCTCACCGCTGGCCTCGGCTGCTCCTTTTGCTGCTGCCAGCATCGTCCCGCCATATCCCCCATTGGCGATGACAAAGCCCGCCTGGGTAAGGAGTTTGCCTACAGTGTAGGCCAGCTTGTAAGCCGAATCACCGTCTCCAACCCTGCCGGTTCCAAAAATGGTAACTGTTTTCTCACTCATTGACAGTTTTACGCGTGTAGTTTAGAAGGCCGGCCGAGAGCAAAATTTCCCTGTCTCTGTCGCTAAGCTGGAGTTTACCGATAATTTCGGATGAGTTTGTTTTATCGACAATCTTGACTTCATCTCCGCTGCTTATGGTTTTGAGAAGATTGTCGATTAGCAGCTCGTCACCGGGCTTGATTTTTTCATAATCGGCTGGTTCGGCGAATTCTATCGGTACGATACAGAAGTTTATCAAATTGGCCTTGTGAATTCGCTCAATATTTTTAGCAAGCACTACCCGCGCACCAAGATACATTGGACAAAGGGCAGCATGCTCTCTTGAGGAACCCTGGCCATAGCTTTCGCCGGCCACAATGATACCGGCGATGCCCTTTTGCTTTAGCTGCAGCGCTCGTTCTGCAAATGCCGGCTTTGCCGGCTCGTTGAAACAGTTAAAGACCACCTTTGAGTATTCAGGCACATTTGAGCGCAGTTTCAGGAAAGGGCCTGCGGGCATAATATGGTCGGTGGTTACTTTATCGCCGCATTTAATTAAGACCTTACCTGTTAATTTCTCCGGCAAAGGCAACGGTGGTTCGGGAACAACAATCGTAGGCCCGCGCAAGACCTCTACCTTGGCTGTCTCTTTTTCACTTAAAGGCGGCTCTATCATATTGTCATTGATAATAAATTCGTCCGGCAGCTCGATTTTCGGGTATTCAATTCCGAATAATTCCGGCAAATCACGCGGGTCGGTAATGCAGCCGGTCAGCGCTGAAGCGACGGCTGTCTCGGGACTGACCAGATAAACCTTATCGCCTGCTGTTCCGGTTCGTCCGGCAAAATTTCTGTTAAATGTCCGCAGGCTCACTACCTCATCGGCCGGCGAAAGGCCCTGACCAATACAAGGACCACAAGCTGATTCGAGGATGCGAGCACCGGCTGAAATCATATCTGCCAGCGTCCCATTTTCTGCGAGCATGTTTAAGACTTCTTTGCTTCCCGGGGCGATTGCAAACTCGACCATATTGTTTATTCGCCTGCCCTTTAATACCTTCGCCACCATCATCAAATCTGCGAAGCTGGAGTTTGTACAGCTGCCTATGATGACCTGTCCTGTTTGGATACCGGTAATTTCTCTGACGGTTTTGACGTTATCTGGTGAAGACGGACAAGCAGCCATCGGCTCAAGCTCGCAAAGGTTTATCTCGATGATACGGTCATATTTGGCATCTGCATCGGCTGCCAACGGCTGATAGTCTTTTTCTCGCTTCTGGGCGGTGAGAAATCTTTTGGTTTGCTCATCGCTGGCAAAGATACTTGTTGTTACGCCCAGCTCCGCCCCCATATTGGTTATTGTAGCCCGCTGCGGCACTGTTAGCTGCGAAACGCCTTCGCCGAAATACTCGATTGCCCAGCCAACATTGCCTTTAGTAGTAAGAATACTGAGCAGTTTCAGAATCATATCCTTGGCAGCCACCCAGTCGTTGAGTTTGCCTGTAAGTTTTACGCCGAGGACTTTCGGGCAGGTAAGGTAGAATGGCCCGCCTGCCATAGCTACTGCTACATCCAGTCCGCCGGCACCGATAGCCAGCATACCGATTCCACCTGCTGTAGGGGTATGCGAGTCGCTGCCCAATAGCGTCGCACCGGGCTTGCCAAAGCACTCCAGATGGACTTGGTGACAGATGCCGTTACCTGGGCGCGAATGGTAAGCCCCATATTTCGCGGCTGCCGTCTGCAAGTATAAGTGGTCGTTATGGTTCTCCGGTCCAAAGCCGGCAATATTATGGTCGACATAGCTGACCGACAGGTCGGTTTTGACTTTGGCCACCCCCATCGACTCGAACAGTAAAAACGCAGTCGTGCCGGTAGCATCCTGTGTAAGCGTCTGGTCAATCCGAATACCAATGGATTGACCGGCAGCGAGCTTGCCGTCAACCAGATGTTTGGCAAGTATCTTATAAATAAGTGTTTGTCCCAATTCTTAAACTCCCTGAAACTAAAACACACAATTTAACATAAATGCCGGCCAAAGACAAACCACAAATGAGACAAAAACCGGCACGTTTTTGGATTACCGTCTTTTTGTTTAACTAAAGATTTGACAGCGTGTTGAGTAAATTGCTATATTGCAGGCGCTTAAAGATTTTAATGCCCGTAGCTCAGCTGGTTAGAGCAACGGATTTCTAATCCGCATCATCCTTCATAAATGCTTTCCCTGCAACAGATTAAAATCGCTTTTTGAGTCAAAAATAAGGTTTACAAGCAGGTGACAAGTAAATAATAAGTGAACCCTAACGAAGTTTACCAGCGGCGACTGACACTTTTTTGACACCGAATTTATGCTCCTGTCACTTACATACTCATCTCCTTATAGGGCCCAAAATTCTCTCTAATTATTGCAGTAGTTTTATCGCATCCTTGTTCAGTTAAGCTCAGGATTTCTGTGATCTTGGTAAGCATATCGTCCGGGTCAGCTGACTTTGAAATGAAACCATCAGCACCGAGCTGAGTTACCTTTTCCTGGGCCTGCTCGGGCGGAAGGGCAGAGAAAAATACCACAGGAATTGACTTTGTGTCTTCAAAAGTTTTTAACTCTTGAAATACCTGACTGCCGTCTTTGCCGGGCATCTTTATATCGAGAATAATCAAATCGGGTTTTTCCTGTTGCACAAGTTCTATGGCTGAAGGTCCATCGTAAACACCTATTATCTGGTAACCATGTGCTCTTAACCTCATTCCCAGGATTTTGACTACACCAGACTCGTCATCAGCAATCAATATCTTCATCTTTTTTGCCATTTGTTTGCCCCCATATTTCTTAGAACTTGGTTTTCACAGTCACAACCCCTGTGGTAGGAGAAAATTCTACTGACCGGCCTTGCGAGCCCCCTACACATTCACCGACTATTTTTATCCCTTCTTTTTTTAACTTATCTTTCGCGTTTAAAACATTATTTTTGCCGATATCCGAGTTGAAAGAAGAAAACATATTCGCCCCGCCAATGAGCTTTGCCTCCAAATCTTCCCTTTTTGCACCCTTGGTTTGCATTCTTTGCAACATCTCATCAATTGCTACATCGATGTATTTTGTGTCCTTGACCTTTGCTGAGACTTGCTCGGCTACAAGGCATGTCTGCTGGCTGGGCTGGGCTTCGGGAGACAAGCTGCCAGATAAGTGTGTCTCGTGCTCCGTATTTTGCGTCGGCGACAACGGAAGCATTGTGTGAGCAAGGGCACCAATTTGGAGCTTGGGGTCATAGAGTGTAACAACTAAGCAAGAGCCAACACCACACGTAACCAGGTTGTGCGGCCTTTGCGTTACTTCTATTTCGCCTATATGTACCTCGATGTCCATATTTCGTATCTCGTTACCTGTGGCTCATGGTACGATTCACCGATAAATGCTATACACTAAAGCTAAAAGTTTTATAAAAGGGCCTTCATGCCCCCTCCGCTGCTACCCCCACAAGTGAACCGAGCATGGCTCTAAACTGTTCGACTTCAAAAAGCAGAAGGAAATAGCCTTTGAAGGTTTCCGGCTTAAAGGTAAATTCTATTTCAATCACTAATGCCTTTTCTGTTTTTTGAGCAAAGTCCGTAATAATTTGGCTAACTATTGCGCCAAACATATCAAAGCTGAAATTTGGTATATGCTCGATTATCTTGATCTGTAAAACATTTGAGAGAATCGTCAGGTAATTGCCGGAAATAATGTTTCCCACCTCTTTTAAGGCGGATGTATCCAGCTCGGTGAGCTTGTGTGTTGTCCCTGGCTTTCTCTTAACCAATAAGTCGCTCAAAACAAAAGCGGTCTCTTTCGGAAATATCAACAAAGCCGCTCCGTTGATATCTCCGGTAACAGGCAGATAAATCCCTGCCACCATCTCTTCCAGGCCGATGAGTGGGCTGAGGCCTTCTACCTTTTTCACTTCTGTCCTGGAAATCTCCACTTCGACTGGTCTGTCAGTCAGCTTTGACAGAGCTTCGGATGCATTGACCGCAGCTTGCTCGTTTACTTCTTGCAATTTGTTTTCCATAATAAATCTCCCATATTAGCAAATAGCGTTCGGAGAAAAACTATTCTCTATTAGCTACATACTCCACGCTATGCGTTCTCTTTGTAAGCATTAAATTAGCCACATCCAAAATTAAAACGACTTCACCTGAACCAATTATGGTTGAGCCGGAGAAATATCTATTTTCTCTTACGAGCTTGTTCAACGGCTTAATGACTATCTCCTGCGTTGTTAAGAAGGCATCGACTGCCAAGCCGAGCTTCTCCTGGCCTTTTCTGACAATTGCTATTGGCTGTCCCTGAAGGCCTAAAGATGGAATGTCAAACAGCACGTCCAATCTGGTTACAGGTATATCTTCGTCATTCAAAACGATGGCTTCGTAATTCAGCATCCCCTTGACGTCTTCTTTGTTTACAGTAACTAATCTTTCGATATTCGCTAAAGGAATCGCATAATTTTTACTGCCGACTTCAACGAAAAGGGCTTTGATGATAGCCAGAGTTAAAGGTATCTCCATTATAAACGTAGTGCCTTTGCCATGCTGCGATTCCACCCTGACAGCGCCTCCGAGAGAATCAATTTTGTTCTTGACTATATTCAAGCCGAAACCTCTTCCAGAGACTGCTGTAACCTGTCTGGTGGTACTCACACCAAAAAAGATTGAATGCATTAGCTCCTCTGTTGTCGCCTGAGGAGATAGAATCTGGCCTTTTGCAGCTGTTTTTTTTATCTCTTCAAGGTTTAAGCCCTGGCCGTCGTCGGTAACTTCAACAATTGCGAAACCTTTAGTTCGCTTGGCAGTGACAGTAATTGTCCCTTGAGCGGGCTTGCCGGCTTTCTTTCTTGCTTCGGGCGTATCAATGCCATGGTCAACAGCGTTTCTTAAAAGATGGACCAAGCTCTCGCCTATTTCGTCTATTACGACCCTATCCAGCTCTATATCCGAACCTATCAATTCCAGGTTCACTTGCTTTTTCTGGCTTTTTGCCAAATCCCTGACCATTCGAGGGAACCTGTCAAATACAAAGCCGATAGGCACCAACCTTGATTGCATTACGTTGTACTGCAGATCAGAAACCAACCTGCCCAGGGTATCCATAGCAGCGGTAAGTTCGGGATTCTGGAGGTCTTCCTTGATACTATCCAGAGTCATCCTGTTAATCAGCAATTCTTCCGCCAAATTCATAAGTAAATCCAGTCGCTCGACCTTTACCTCGATGCTTTCGACCTTTGTAACCAAAGAAATATCGGGTTTATCCACATAATCCTCAGCAGCTTCCTTCTGTGTGATGAGCGTTTGCAGTTTCTGCACTAATGCAGACGTATCAAGCTCATCGGCATCCGTGGAAATCTCTTTCAAGCTCGACTGCAATCCATCAACACATTCAAAGAGTATATCAATACATTTATCCGGCTTAATCTTCTTCTTTTTTATTGCGTCCAGTACATCTTCTATCGCATGGCACAGCTTAGCTATATTGTTGTACTCCATCGTTGCTGCCATGCTCTTTAGGGTATGGGCCTCACGGAATATAGTATTTAAGAACTCTGTCTTGGCCGGCTTCTTCTCGAGCTTGAGCAGGGACTTCTCCATCGAAGAGACGTGCTCTTTCGCCTCGCTCAAAAACGTATCTTTATATTTACTCAAATCTTCGGGCATAATTTAGTATCTCGTTGTTCGTATTTCGTATCTCGTCCATAAGAGACACACTCTATTATAGCGTTGGCTATTTCACTCGCAGGCAACACCTCATCGGCAAAACCCGCGTCAATAACGGCTTTGGGCATACCAAATATCAATGAAGATTCATCTTGGACAATTGTTCTGCCGCCACATTCTTTAATAGCTTTCATTCCCTGGCGTCCATCGTATCCCATTCCGCTCAGGATGACTCCAACAGCATTTGCACGACAGATTTTAGCCACTGACTCCATAGCTAAATCGATGGAGGGAGTTAAGCTGTCGTTTTTTGCCTCATTGATACAGGGTGTAACCTCTCTGTTTGACAGCGAGCCAAGTGTCATGTGAAATCCGCCGGGAGCAAGATAGACCTTGCCGGCTTGAATAATCTCATTACTCTCTGCGACTTTCATTGTTAATTCACAGTCGCGATTTAAGCGTTCAGCTAAACTTCCCGTGAAAAACATGTTTGGCAAATGTTGAACAACAATTATAGGCGATGGAAAGTCGGCGGGCAAAGATGGCAAAATCGATTCCAGGGTTTGTAGACCTCCTGTCGAGGCGCCAATAACAAAAATCTTATTTGCGCGAACTAATTTATATTCACGTCTTTTGGGCTTTTTGGCAGCGAGCAACTCTATTTTTTTGAGTTCAACCTTTGAGGCTGCTTTTACTTCTTTCAAAAGCTGATGCTTGACATTTTCTATGTTTAGCGACAACTCACCCGATGGTTTAAGAACAAAACCAACTGCTCCAGCATTAAGGCAATCTATAGTGATATCAGCGTCTTTTTTGCTATGAGCCGAAAGTATAACGCAGGGAGTGGGGCATTCAGCCATAATGTGTTTTAATGTAGTTAAACCATCCCATTCAGGCATCATCAAATCAAGTGTAGCACAATCGGGTTTTAGTTTAGTTATTTTACTCACGGCCTCTTTCCCATCTTTGGCAGTATCTACAACCTCAATTTCCGGGTCGTAATTGAGTATGTCTGATATTAGTGTTCTCATAAAAAGAGAATCATCAACTACAAGGACTTTTATGGGCATAATTCAACTCGCAGTTCAAAGTTTATAGTTTGTAGTCTATAGCCTACCGACTATGAACCGCACCGAGACATTTTTCCACTGTCTTAGCGACCACTTTTGCATCGAAAGGTTTGACAATATAGTCCATGGCACCAAGCTTCCTGCATTGGTCGATTATCGCATCTTGGCCGACAGCAGTAATCATAACTACTTGAGCTTCCGGGTCTTTCTCTATGATACTGCGAAGAACCATTACGCCTTCTTCTTCGCCCTCGGGCATGATTATGTCCAAGAGGACCAAATCCGGGTTTTCTTTTTCAAATTGTTCTAAAGCTTTAGCTCCTGACTCAGCCTCTATTATCTTGTAGTGTTCGGATAGAATATCCTTGAGTATCCTTCGCATAAAGAGCGAGTCGTCGGCAATTAATATCTTACTCATAACAGTTCCTTTCCTATTGTGTATGTCGCATTGCTCATTGTGCAATACGCGTCACTATTTCCACCCCATTTGCCCTTTTTCTCATCTACAGGTTTAGCTGCTACCTGCCGGCCAGAGAGGGTTCCTTCTGCTCAGACTGTGGTTTGGCAGTTTTGGCCTCTGTCTTTTTGGCTTCGGCTTGCGGCGAGACTTCGACATGTCGCTCTTTCATCTCTCGTTTGTCTTCGGCTGAACGATGCCTTTGACTGAATTCAGTCAATCTGGCAAGTTCTTCGCTGGAAAGAACTTTACTCAAATCAAGTAGAATTATCAGGCGATTTTCCAGAGTTATCACGCCGTTGACATATTCCCTGTCTATTCGGGTTACTAGTTCCGGAGCCGATTTGGTCTCCGTTTCGGGTATTCTTAAGACCTCGGTAACTTCGTCAACTAAGAGGCCGAAGATACTCTTTTCCTGCTCTGTTATCACTATGTGTCTATCCTCAACATCCCTTTTGGATGAAGGCAGGAAAAAACGTGCCTTAAGGTCTATTATCACCGGGATTTCCCCTCTGACGTTACTTACGCCCTTAATAAAATCAGGGGAGTCCGGTATTGGCGTAATAGCCCCGGTTCTTATAATCTCTCTAACCTGGTTAATATCTGCCCCGTATTCCTCATCGCCCAAATTAAACACTATTAACTGGATAACTTGGGCCTCTTCTTCAAGCGTAGGTTTCTTTTGCTGGGTTTGTGTGTGTATCGGTACACTTTTTATATCCTTATTTTTCATATTTTTTGCCTTTCATGTTAGCTTTGCAAACACGAGGTTTACACCGATTCTATCGTGGCCTAACTTTGGTCATCTCGAATTTCACTTAACTTTTCAACCTCTTTCTTCGCCGGTCCGCGTTGACTTTCTATCCTCACAGGTTCCTTAGCAGTTACTTTAAACCTGCTCAAGGCGGTTCTCAGCTCCTCAGAGAGAGTAGCCAGGTTTTGGGCCGAAGCTGTCATTTGCTCCGTGGATGCCGCCTGCTGCTGGACGGACGTGGACATCTGTCCTGCTCCTACCGCGGCCTGCTCACTCGTTGCGGCTATTCCTTCTATGGTCTTTGCCACCTGCTGAGCGCCTGTGGTCTGTTCCGTTGTTGCGGTTGAGATTTCCTGTGCCTTGGCTGTGATTTCCTGGGCGCCAGCGCTAATCTGGTCTAATATGTTAAGGGCTTGATTGACAATATCGATACTTTCGGTAACCTGCTGCGTTCCGGTTGTCATACCGTTAACAACTTCGGTAGTGGATCCTCCTATGGTGCTAACCATCTCCTCAATCTGTATAGCTGCTTTTTTGGTTCCCTCGGCCAATTTCCTTATCTCATCAGCGACCACCGCAAAGCCGCGTCCTGCTTCTCCGGCGTGGGCCGCCTCAATTGCAGCGTTTAGAGCGAGCAGATTCGTCTGGTCCGCAATATCCTTGGCAGTGCCGACTAATACCGATATTTCTTTGGTGCGCTTGTCTAATTCTTTGACGGTGTCAGTGTTACTCTTTACAATATCATCTATGCTTTTCAGTCTATCTGCCGCTTGTTTGCCGGACTCGGTGCCCTTTTGAGCAAGTTTGGCTGCTGCCTGAGTGATTTCAGCCGCCGATTTTGCGTTAGCCGCACCCTGTTCTATAGACTTGGATAAGTCTGCTACAATCTTGGTGCTCGACTCTAATTCTTTGGATTGGTCTTTTGCGCCGCCGGCTATCTGCTGGGTAGTCTTTGCTGACTGCATTAAGGTGGTGTTTACCTGTTTCGATGAGTTAGCTATTTCCTTCGATCCCATGGCCACCTTCCCGGAACTATCCATTGCCAGCCGTATAGCCGCCCCCAGGTCCTCAAAGGATTTATTGAGGGCATCCGACAACGTCTTAATGTCGCCTTTCGTTTCAATAGCCACTCTTTGTGAAATATCTCCCTGAGACAGAGCGACAGCAAGTCTGATTACTTCCTGCACAGGATTAGCTATGGAGTCGAGCAAACCATTGAGCGTATCTACAATATCTTTCCAGCTACCTCCAACCCCTTCAACCGCTGCCCGTTCACTCAGCTTTCCTTCCGCTCCTGCTACCTGTGCAACCCTTGAAACCTCAGCGGCTAATCTATTCAAATCGTCCACCATTTTGTTCAAGGTGTTTTTGAGCTCCAGTATCTCACCGCTTGCCTCAACAGTTATTTTCTGAGTCAGGTCTCCTGCGCTTATGGCCGTCGCAACCTGGGCAATGTTTCGAACCTGATTGGTCAAGTTATTCGCCAGCGTATTCACATTGTCAGTTAAGTCTTTCCACGTTCCGGACACACCTGGTACTTCTGCCTGCGCTCCCAGCTTTCCTTCAGTTCCCACTTCTCTGGCAACTCTGGTAACTTCACTGGCAAAAGTGTTAAGGCTGTCAACCATATCATTTAGTGTATTCTTCAGCTCCAATATTTCACCGGCGGCCTCAACTGTTATCTTCTGGCCCAAGTCTCCATTGGCGATTGCAGTGCCGACTTGAGCGATGTTTCTAACCTGGTTCGTAAGATTGTTGGCCATAGTGTTGACGTTTTCTGTTAAGTCTTTCCAAGTGCCGGTTACACCGGGGACATCGGCCTGACCACCGAGTTTTCCTTCAGTTCCTACTTCTCTGGCCACTCGCGTAACCTCGCTTGCGAAAGTGTTAAGGCTGCCAACCATATTATTCAGCGTATTCTTTAGCTCCAATATCTCTCCGCTTGCCTCAACAGTTATCTTCTGACTCAGGTCTCCGTTGGCGATTGCAGTACCAACCTGGGCGATATTTCTTACCTGATTCGTGAGGTTGTTGGCCATTGTATTAACGTTGTCGGTCAGGTTTTTCCACGTGCCAGCCACACTAGGGACTTCTGCCTGACCACCAAGTTTTCCTTCGGTACCTACCTCTCTCGCCACGCGGGTAACTTCACTTGCGAAAACATTTAGGCTATCGACCATATTGTTCAGAGTTTCCTTTAAGTCTGCTATTTCACCACTTGCCTCAGCCGTAATCTTCTGGCTTAAGTTTCCATTGGCAATTGCGGTACCAACCTGAGCAATATTTCTTACCTGCTTGGTTAGATTGTCAGCCATGACATTCACATTATCAGTTAGTTCCTTCCATGTACCTGCCACCCCTGGGACACTTGCCTGGCCTCCAAGCTTTCCTTCTGTACCGACCTCTCCTGCCACCCTTGTAACTTCAGCGGCGAACGTATTGAGACTTTCAACCATGCTGTTGATTGTGCTTTTAAGTTCTAATATCTCGCCACTTGCCTCGACTGTTATCTTCTGCGAAAGGTCTCCATTCGCAACCGCCGTCGTAACCTGGGCTATGTTTCTGACTTGGCTGGTTAGGTTAGCAGCTAATATGTTTACGTTGTCGGTCAGGTCCTTCCATGTACCAGATACACCCGGGACTTCTCCTTGGCCTCCAAGTTTTCCTTCGGTGCCTACCTCTTTGGCAACCCGTGTAACTTCAGCAGCGAACGTATTCAGACTATCCACCATGTTATTTATTGTATTCTTCAGCTCCAGTATCTCTCCGCTGGCCTCAACTGTTATCTTCTGAGAAAGGTCTCCATTCGCAACCGCTGTTGTTACCGCCGCGATATTTCGCACTTGGTTTGTCAAGTTAGCCGCAAGAATATTCACATTGTCCGTCAGTTCTTTCCACAAACCCGATACACCGGGGACTTTTCCTTGCGCTCCGAGCTTTCCTTCGTTTCCGACTTCTCTGGCTACTCTTGTGACCTCGCTCCCAAATACGCTCAGACTGTCGACCATGTTGTTTATCGTGTTCTTGAGTTCTAATATTTCACCGCTTGCCTCTACGGTGATTTTCTGCGAAAGGTCCCCATTCGCTACTGCTGTGGTAACCTGGGCAATATTTCTGACCTGATTGGTCAGGTTAGCAGCCAATATGTTGACATTATCGGTCAAATCTTTCCAAGTACCGGTGACACCGGACACCTCTGCCTGAGCACCAAGCTTTCCCTCGGTTCCTACTTCTCGTGCAACTCGCGTAACTTCGCCGCCAAAGTTGTTAAGCAGGTCAACCATACTGTTATAAGAAACCGCCAATTCACCGAATATGTCCTCTTTCTCCTTCCTGAGCCTCCTTGTCAAATCTCCTTTTCTTACGGCCTCCATTGCTTCTAAAAGCTCTCTTAACTGTTTTTCCGCTCCTTCACTGAATACTTCTTCGTTTTCAAGCGTAGCGACAGCGGCTGCTCCATTTCCGCCAAATAAAGCCCTTAAACCTTGTTTTCTTTCTGGTTTTGCCATTTGTTATCCCCTTTAGTTCAGTAAACGAATTCACCTGTTAGAAACGAATGTATTCATTTGGAATCTTTTTTCCTTTCAATAAGCGATAATAACGCGCCCCTTAATAGGCGATAGGAACTCTTCCCTGAGTGAGTGATAATAGCGCGCCCCTTAATAGGCGATAGGAACTCTTCCCTGAGTGAGTGATAATAGCGCGCCCCTTAATAGGCGATAGGAACTCTTCCCTGAGTGAGTGATAATAGCGCGC
>CAZOQJ010000006.1:18643-37242 GCA_964581905.1 uncultured Pirellulales bacterium | reverse complement strand
CATTAACAAAAGAAAAATAGGCAGGCCCAAAACACGATTAAGAATCACCCTGTCTGCTATATCGCTGTTCGTATGTCGCAACTCTACCGAGCTCTTAATAGATTCCTCACAAGCGCCCGATATGAAGCCGTATCTTCGGTCGGCAATTATGATTTCCGGCTCATCGCCGAAGATAGTTCTTAAATGCTCAATGCTGGTAATTACAGTCTCAAGAATTTCTTTGTTATGAATTTTCTTTGTTATGTCGCTATCCTGCTCCAGCAGCTTGATTGCCAGCCACCTGGAACCGTACCTTTTGCTCAGCTGGGGTTCTTCGCTTGCTAAGAGTGCTTCTATTTTTGCCAGTTCAGTTTCAATTTCTTCTCCGTAATTTACCTTATGAGTGCGCTCAATCTTTTCCTGCCGGGCTGTTTCGATAATAGCGTTAAGCAGCTCTGTTTTACCTTTGCCTTTACTGCCTACTGTTGGGACTATCTTTACTTCTAAAAGACTCGAAAGCTGCTCAATATCGAAATGCAGCCCCCTTTGCTTGGCAATATCACTCATATTGAATGCCAGGACCAAAGGCACATCCATTTCTATAAGCTGGGTCGCCAGGTATAAGTTGCGTTCGATATTGGAGGCATCCACTATATCGACCACAACATCCGGCTGCTCATCGATAATAAAAGTACGGGCAACAAGCTCCTCCATCGAGTAAGCTGTTAAGCTGTATGTACCCGGCAGGTCCACGGCTGCAATTTCGTAGCCGGCGTATTTGAACGACCCCTCTTTTTTCTCGACCGTTACGCCGGGATAATTGCCGACGTGCTGATGGGCACCGGTGAGCATATTGAAGATGGTGGTCTTGCCGCTATTAGGGTTACCAGCTAAGGCGACGGTGATTTTCTTCATAATTGTAACTATCCTTTTTGAAAAATTAGGTCTGAAAAGTTAGGCTTATCTAACTATATACACAAAAAAAACGGTTTACCTTGAAAGTCACCGAGTTCTATATCACCATAATCTTATGAGCCATACCTCTGCCTAACATCATTTTGGAATCTTTGACGCTTATCACAAGTGGCCCCGGATGATTATTGCTTACGACTGTTATTTCCACATCGGGTACGAGTCCCATTGCCGTCAGGCGGCTCTTCAAACCCTGCCCGGCATTTATCCTGGCCAGTTTAACTGTTTCTCCGGCCCTGACTGTCGACAACGACCTTAACGGCTTGTTTCTCATAGTTTCACCATAATCTTTGACGCCTCTTCTTTACGCAGTGAAAGGTGATAGCCCTTCAATTTCACATCTATCGGGTCACCCAATGGCGCGACTCTTTGAACTTCTACAATCGTCCCCGGCACAACACCCATATCAGCGATGCGCTTATTCACGCCACTTCGGCCAATTATCTTAACAATTCTGCCTTTTTGGCCCGGTTTAACCTCGTTAAGCCCAACTATGCCATCCACTTTACTTATCTCCTTGCCTGCAAAATCACTATCTCGCAGCCTGTTTTCACAAAGCTGTTGAAATTCGCCTGTCAGGTCATGGCCGCTTTTGCTGTTTTGTGTGATGAACTCAATAAAGCACAAGAGCCGTGCAATGACCTCTGGTCCAAGTATATGCTCAGCCTTACAAGCGGCCTGCTGAGCAATATCTACATCAACATCCAGCACATTGATGAAAAAGGACTTGAGGATGTTATGCTTTTTGGTAACTTCTTCTGCTGCTGTCCGACCGGTATCGGTAAGCGTAACATAATCGTATGGTTTATAATTGACTAAGCCCTTTTTCTTTAAAACCCGTAACGCACCGGTAACGGAGGATTTGGAGACATTGAGCAATTTGGCAATATCTTTGCTGCGGGCCACATTCGATTCGCCGGCAAGATTAAATATCGCCTCGAGATAGTCCTCTGAGGAAGCGCTTAAATTGTTGTTTTTCTCTACGGCCATAGGTTTTTCTCTATTATGTACACTATCCCTAATATAGTTAGTCATGCCTAACTTTATCAAGAGATTTTTTAGAATTTATAGCATTTTTTTCTTGACTATTTTGAAGTGCCTAATATAATTTGGGCAGTTTGGAAGAAATAGGCAAGAAAGATGCTATAGAAAGTCCTATATATCTTCCTGTTGTAATAAGAAAACCGATATGCTCGGTAAAGTAGGAAGATAAGGTAAAATTGGAGGAGAAGTTATGAAAGGATTATTAAGGATTTGTTTATTTAGCATGGTTTTGTTGATAGCCAATCAAGCAATTGCTACCCCTATTACTACTATGGATTTTGAGGAGTTCTTTGGATGGGACGGACTACCACTTGCCACATACTACAGCGGTATTACGTTTGAGGCGGCTAGTGCTGGCCAGGACTGGATTGCCGCCGACGTAACAACAGGTTACAACGCTTCCTCATGGCCGAGCGGACAGAGTTGGGGGTTTGGTGAGTATTGGATGTACGACAATGTGTGTGCATGGACCGGCGTTTTCGGTGATAACGGTAAGATCAGCTTCGATAATGAAGATGCTACATTTGTCGAGATGGGATACTGCGTGGGATATAGTACACTTCAGCTCGATGCATATGACTCTTCCGATACACTCCTTGATTCGGACAGTGGTTCACCAAATCGGCGGTACGCTGACGACAACCCAAATGGTCCTGGTACGCTTCGTGTGGATTGGAATAGTATTAACCCTATTGCCTATGTACTTATCCATAACTCAGGCGATTTCTGGGTGGTCGACAATATATCAACCGACGCCAGCGGGGTAATTCCTGAGCCAACAACGATTTTGCTGTTTGGCTTGGGCGGTTTGGCTTTGCTGAGGAAGCGCAGGGCTTGACAAAAACAGCTTGATTTTTAGTTGTGAACTAAAAGGCTGTGAATTTTATCACAGCCTTTTTTTATTAGAAATCAGGTGCCGAACAAACAACTATTAAACACCCACCGTCGAATGTCCTTGTCGAACCAAAAGCCCGTGATACGTCGAGACCAAGACCGATAAACCCAATAGCAGCAGCGCATAACTTCAGATTGCCTGCAGAACCCGTCTAAAACTTGTTTTATCTGAAAAGTACGACATTATTCTAACCGATATATTCCTACAGCTATTTATCTGTGAGGAGTAACATTAACAGCTAATTATCAGTTCAAAAGTTTTTCGTTGTTGTTTTGAAATTGGGGGATAAACGCTTATGAATAGTACATAAATAAATGAGTTACAATAGTATAAAACCATTAAAAAATTTGATAGTTGAAGATAACCTGATTGACAGAAAACAATTAGAACGGTTGCTATCAAAATCAACACTTCCCCCTTCCGAAATAAAACATGCCGAATATCTTGAGAATGCCTTAGCACTTCTGAACACAAATGACTTTGACACTGCTATTCCGGACCTAAATCTACCGGATAGTAGCGGCTTAGACACCGCAGGTAAGATAAAGCTCGAGGTGGTTTTACGCCTCATCGAGAAAGGAGTCTCGACAATGGTAGCGGTGCTGGTAGTGGCAAGGGTTTTGGGTGCATTTGTATGCAGATATGACGCTGCATCGTGCACCCATAAGCCCGACCTGCGAGTAACTGCTGCGCGAACGGTCTTGCTGCAGCAACACATTTTGCCGGCTGACACAATTATTGAACAAGCAATCAAGTAGCAATTTTACAAAGGAATTAATTTATGCTTACTGCTGGAAATTTGAAAAAAGGTATGACTCTTATCGAAGTAATGTTTGCTCTTTTAATCTTCCTGATTGTAATACTTGGAAACTCATATCTGACTGCTTACGGCAAAGGCCAGATTAGCCTGCGCGAAAATTATCGTTCAGCACTCCAACTGGCCTGTCAAAAATTAGAACAGATAAAAGCGGACGACTATTATAACATAGAGGAAGGTGAATTCAGCGAGGAACTCTCTGTAGGAAACTTAAACTGTACTTTAAGTACACTAACACTGGACTGCGGCTCATATAAAAATGTTAGAACTGTTGTCTGCTGGACAAAGGGGGGCACTCCGTATAATGTGAGCCTGGTTACTCTTATTGTTCCTGAATAGGTGAATTTATGAAAGTAAAAAGGGAAACTCATCTCCGCGACCCAGCTTCGCCAAAGGCTTCGCCGACGGCGAGAGCGCTTCGCCGAAGCAGGAAAGGATTTACTTTGGTAGAGCTCGCCACTGCGATTCCGGCAAGCTTAATTGTGCTCATAGCTGTCGGTACGATTCTGACTGCAGGCCATTCATCCTGGAATACATCCTGGAGCAAGGCAAATCTTCAAAGGGACGCTTCCTATGTTATGCTTAGGATAAACCGTCATATCAAAGGGGGCACATTCGCAGAGATGGAAGACGAAGGTAAAGCTATAAAGATATACAAAGGCGCCGACTGGATAAGATTTTTTCTTGAGCAGGACAGTAAAGACCTCAAATGCGAAATTGAAGGACAAGAACCTGAAACCGTTATCAGCGGCAGCGTGGAAGAGCTGCAATTTAGTATCGATAGTAACAAAGTAAGAATAAACCTCACGTTGAAAAAAGATGGTTTAGAAACACATCTTGTCTCTGAAGTAATGATTCGAAATTATGGAAAATAATACAAGATGAAAATTAGAACCTTAAAATCAGAAAGGGAAAAGGGGTTCGCACTCATTGTGGTGGTATGCTTCACTGTTATCATTACCATCTTAGGTTTCTCTCTGCTTGGTTTAGCAGAGGGCGAGATAACATTAACTCGGACGGATATTAACAAAACCAAGGCTTTTTACTTGGCTGAAGCGGGACTAAGCGAATTAGTCACAAGATTATCCAATAAAGAATTTGAAAATATCGAGGATACGGCCTTAGGAGAAGGACATTACCGGGTTGATATTTACCTCGATGAAAAAGGCCGCCCTTCTTATGCTATTTCGACCGGCAAGGTAGCAGGCCAGGAGAAAAGAATAAAGGTAGAAGCGTCGTTTCTGGCTGCTCCCTATGAAAATGTTGTATATGCCAGTAACTTCGATGGAGAGCAGTGGGTGTTTTCTTTAAGAGGCGAAGGCGTGCCCAAATTAGCAGGTGGGTTCACTGCCAGAGAGATAGGAGGCAGAGACATAATTAACGGAAATGTATACATTAATGGGGATGTCGCTTTGTACGAAGAAAGCAGTGTTAATCCCTTGTCTTTGCCTAACACCTACGGGATCAATGGCGATGTTGATGCCACCGGTAATATTGACATCCTCGACAGTGCCTCGATTGCCGGAGAAGCTCGAGAGGGTGTAGACCAAATTGAACATTCGGACTTAGTCGGCATGAACTATGAAACAAATAATACGCATAATGTTAGCCAAATCTTTGCAGACGAAGGCATTGATTCAGGATACCTGCCACCCGGTCATGAGCTGCGAGATGTCTTTGTGAAAAATCCATCCGGCAGAAGCACCGAATGTGGCACTACGACAGGCGATGATTACTTTTTTGAGCCATCCTCAGGCATTGTACACGGAGGCCCCAAAACTGGAGATACTCCCATTGATGTCGGTAATAACAGAGTCTATTATATTGACGGAGATTTGTGGGTACACAACAAAGATACATACGGCTTCCTGATGGATGGAAAAGCAACAATCGTCGTGACGGGTGATATACACATCTGCGACAACTTGGAATACGCGGACTCCGAAAGCATACTCGGCCTGGTAGCTCTTGGCAGGCATAACGAAGATTCAGGCGAGCCGGAAGGCGGAGGCAACATCTATTTCGGCGACCCGGCTGATAAGGTAATGGCCATCTTTTCAGCGATGATGTTTGCAGCCGATAGTCTCTTTTACAATACTGACCCCATCACTTATAGCTCAGCGGAACCTGTATGTGGTTTTTCCGTTTATGGCAATCTTAACAGTCTGAATCAAGTCTCCATCCACCGGGATTGGTACAACGATGACCAAACGCATAAAGCCAAACCCGCATATTTCGATCCCAGCATCAGCCAATGGATAAGTATTGAGGATGGAAGCGCTCTGAGTTCGACCGAAATCAGCACCATAAGGCATTATCAAATGACTGTTAATTATGATGACCGGGTCCAGAATCGAGAAAAACAGCCGCCTAGCCTACCAAGAGGAGGGGGAAACATATTTGCCGCACTAACAAACTGGGAAGAATTGCCATAAACACAGCGCTACAAGTGGATAAAACAAGACAGCATCCGGAACACGTATCTTAGCGACGGGATCCAATACAAACGCAGCAGCATCATTCAGCTCGGCTTTTGGTAATTATTGCACAAATAATGACGATTATAGTTTTGCTGTAGGTTATGGAATTTATGGAAATCCACAAGTTGATTTTAGAATCAAAAGTGGACAAGTTGACGTTTATGGAGACCTGGATGTTCAAGATAAGGTAACTATGGGAACATTGGTTTTACCGGCAGGGATATCAGACCCCACAGACCCAAGCCCAGTAGAGGGACAAATATATTTCAAGATTAATACTAATGTTGTAAGAATCTTTTATGATGGGTCCTGGCACGATATGTAAACTCGATAGGTAGAATAACATCCGGGTTTTAGTGATTAAGACAAGCTGAAAAAACTTTTGTTTTTCAGCTTGTCTTTTATTATAATGCTATTCTTCCGGGGCGTGGCGCAGTTTGGTAGCGCGCTTGACTGGGGGTCAAGAGGTCGCTGGTTCAAGTCCAGTCGCCCCGAGTTGAGGCAAAAGTTGCTGTTTTTGGTGTAGGTTGGCGAGGCTAACCTGTGTTACTGTATGGGCTTACTTGTCCGCCGTAGTTTTAACGAAGGCGGATGTAGTTCCCCTTCTCAACCAGCCGGTTCTACTTTCCCTTTATAACGGCCAGTTTTCTGGGCAGCGTTGGAGCCAGTGATTGGCGAGGGTGCTGTAATCAAGGAAATCGACCATCCCGATACCATCCAGGTTGGCTTCAAGGTCCGGACCGTTCTGCAGCCATTGGCTACAGAAAATCGCGAGGTCGTCGAAATCCACAATACAGAGCGGCCTGACTTTTACAGCAATATCTTTGCTGAAATCCGGTAGCGTGTATGTCAACAGTCCGGAAACAGAATCTGCTTCGCCGGAGTCGATAACGCCGCCGGCACCACGCGTTGCAAAAACATCAACAGCGTAAGGGCCGTCATCGAGCCCCTTAACAATAACAGGTTCGTTGTGAAAGACGCCATGTGCTGTTTGGCCGTATTGACTGCCGGTATCGTAAATCCAGATATAAGCACGGTCATTACCCGAAAGGCCTGTCGAATTCAGATTAGATAAGTTATTGGGAGCGAACTCATAGCTGCTTATATTAAACCAGTCCCGGCCGGTGTTTACTATCTGCACCGATTGCTGGCCTGCCGAAAGTGGCACAGTGATTATAAAATTGGATGAACCGGCGGGATAGCTCGATGAAAAAACCTGCGAGCCATTGACAAGCACCTTCAAACTGTTACTGCACCAGTCGGCGGTATCTTCCACATGGATTTTCAGAGAGCCATCTTCCGGCATTTCAAGATTGAAATTGGGGTCCGACCTGTAATCTGATTTGGTAGAGCCGTGAAGCCACCGTGAAAGGTTTTCCATGCCGGGGAAGTAATCGTTCTGGAGATAGAACACCGTCTGAGTGGATACCGCCCAGAAATCGTAGAGAACTGGATTGGCAAAATACGCCTCTGCCCCCGAAACCGCTCGCTGGGCCCTCGCTAAATTGTAGTCCGCCAAGTCCTCATTCTCTGCGTAAACCGCCAGCGCCGTGAATTCATCGTAAAGGTCAAGTGCTTCAATGTAGCAATCCCACCACCATAGATGCCCGCTGCTTTTAGCATGAAAACTGCTCCAGATGCCGTTGTGCAGCTCCAGGGCTTCAAGCATTTGTGTTTTCTGAGGTTCCGGCAGGCTGTTAATGTCGCATTCCGTGCCTGTTCCAAACTCGCCCATAATCACCGGCTTATTAAAACTTGCCAGGCTCAAGGCGATTTGCTCGAAAGTTTTAATAGTATCGGTTCCATAGTAGTGAACCTGAATCAGGTTGATGTCTGGAAGATTCCAGATATTTTCAAAACCGCTGCCGTGGCTGCTGCTGGTTATGGGATGATTGAAAGGGTCTATGTTGCGTATGAAACTCGCCATCTCATTGTGCCAGTCTATAACCGAAGCCTGGTTATTTTTCCATCCGTCGGTGAACTGAACTTCGTTGAAAAGCTCCCATGCTAAAATGGCTCCCGAATAGCCCCAGCGGGCAACGATATAGCGATATTTGTATTTTGTTATCCGCCGGGCCTCGGCATCAGTGAAAAAGTCCTCGGGATTTTCAAGGAAGCCACCGTCTGTGGCAGCGTGGATAATATTATAAGGATTATCGTCCCAGTTTGGATTGGTATTGTCGCTGAACTGGCCGTGGTGCTGTAAAGTCAACTGCATTGAAATGCCATTTTGCTCGCAACTTTCAATCATTCGGTCCAGCTTCCAGGCAATCGGCATGCTAAGAACCCCTACGCCGCCATAATATTGTTTATTGGTTCTCCATTCCAGAAGCGTACCTTGGTAGAAATGCGTCATCCAGATACGAACCCAATTTTCACCAACGCTGCTCATTTCTACAAAGGTATCTTCCCAAATGTCCGTTCCATCCGCATCCCACCACCCCACATTATGACCAATGGGTATGTACGGTTCATTATTTTCGTAGCGCATATAGTAATGGTTTCGACTGTCCACTTTGATGATTCCTTTTTTGTCACTTTCGATGCAGGTAAAAGTTATCTCCGGGTCCACTATGCTTGTGCCGTTATGGTCGATGATCGTAATCTGATTGACTTCGTAGGCACCGAGTTGAGATGGAGCAAAGCGCACTTTCCAGCATGGGTCTCTGCCGTTGACAAAGAATCCATTCGCATCTTCATCGTATTCCTCATAAAAGAAGGCAGGTACCTCCGCGTCATTGCCATCCGGTTTGGTAAAAGTAACCATAATATCAACAATATCGGTATCGAAAGGATTGCTGTAGCTCTCCGAGACGGTCATGGTCAGCTCGAACTTTTCATACCTGCCGATAACGCCGGCATTTTGTGAAATGGACGTTATTTCCGTTTGCGCTGTAGCGGTGACGGCAAAAAGAGAAACTATCAAAATCGGGATGTAAAGCTGATTTTTCAACGACACAAACACCTTACCACCGCTCCTAAAAAGTTCTTAATGAACGTGAAGCCTGTGTAGCACATACTCCCCACTCCGCAAAATTCGACCTATGCCCTAATTATTATACAAAAAATCGTCTGAAAATTCAAAATAATCCGGCAGCGAAACTACAGCTGTCATGTGGCAGGATGCTTTGGGGTGTAATATTGAGCGTTTTGCCGTTAATTTCGCCCTTTTCGCACGGTTTTGAGCCCTATTTTTGTCAAAAAACAGCGTATTTAAGCCCCCTTTCTGGAAAATTTGACCCAAGTTCAGGGATTGAAAAATAGTGATAAAGCGGTTTTTTTGCCCTTTTGCGGCCTATAGAGGGATGTGGGAATTAGCGGTTGTAGCGATTGTAGTGGATTTTTTAATAATTTTATCTCTATATGCTTATAAGTTCTTCTAATAAAAGAAGTTATATGCTGACAGCCCCTATAATCAAGTTTTTTCTGAAATCTGATAAGATTTTTCTTGACGTGAAAATGGGTAATATGGTAAAATTTCAGTTAGGTAAATTAGGTAGTATGTGGGTTTTGACAAGTCTTCTATAAGGAGGAGGATGATATCAATTCCCCAAAACCTTTGTGCGACAGGTGTGCATAAGGGTGACGGTCGTTTGGTACGAAGTATGTGCCAAACGAGTCCACACCCGCCACCAGCTTATGGATGCGTGTCGAAAACAACAATGATATAGGTTTTGTTTTTTTGATGTATGAGGAGGAATATTATGTGTAAAAAGTTTGTTTTAATGTTCATTGTTTTGGGCTTGGTTTCCCTTGGTAATGCCGCTCTTCTTGATGACTTTGAATCGGGTCTTGGGAATTGGGTAGGCAATGAAGGGTGCACCGTTACTTGGGGCACAAATCCCGTCACAGGGAGTAACAGTATGATTATCACTCCCGATGCGGGCTTTTCATGGGGTGCCTATGAATCGTTACCGATGGGTACGGTTGGTTTTGCCACCACGCCCATCATCCAGCTGGAAGTGTCATGGGTGGCATCCGAATGGGCAGGACTTGACTGGCTAAACCAGGAACAGTTCGCTGTAAACAGCGGTCCGGCCGGTTGGACACAGGTTGTCGCCGATGACCCGTTGAATCCTTCCTGGCCTGGCAGTTGGGATCCTTCTTGGGGCGATCACACAAGAACCCTGCAGTATGATTTCTCAGCGATGCCTGTTCCTTCTGAGTGGGGAACGCAGATGAATATTGCCGTGAACTGGGGTAGCACAACTTCCGGATTACCAGGGAATTTCTATATTGACAACATCCAGACATTGACTCCTGAGCCGGCAACAATAGCTTTGCTGGGCATGGGTGGTTTGGCTCTGTTGCGTAGGAAGCGTTGAATCGACTGGCTGATTATAAGTAATTAGCCAGTCGATATTTAAAACGCCAACTTAGTTCTTCGCTGAGAAGTTTAGCGAAGGATACAGGGGGCGTCTTTTTATTTTTTCGGGTCTCGGCGGGCCAGCTGTCTATAGTAAAAGCCCGGAAAAAGCGAATACCACTTCTGCAAACATCCATATTTTATTGGTTATTGACGCATTTGCAATGTACACTGTATATGTTTTGACAACTGTGTATGCTGTGGCGTCCGAGGGTGATGACCATGTTTCTTCGGAAGAAAGAGTATGCGCTGGTACACTCTCTTAGAGGATTAGCTAATGGGAAGAGCTATTTTAGCCGCAATATCTCTATTCGTTTTGATGATGGAACCTCTGTCAGTCCGGGCAGAGTCGGCTCCAGATGTGCAGATATCCAGGGTCGAGATAAATTATGAAGGAACACAGGCAATGATTAACAAAGAACGAATCGAGAGTTTTATAAAAAGCGCACAAAATGAATTAGAGCAGGACATTCTTCGATTCTGGCTCAGCTACTGCAGGGATAATGGGAATGGTGGTTTTATCGGCAGGATGTCTAATGACATGACCATCGTAAAGGATGCTCCCAAGGGTCTGGTGCTAAATGCACGGATTTTGTGGACGTTTTCAACTGCCTACCGGTTTGAGAAAAACGACGAATATCTTGAGATGGCCAAGCGTTCCTTTGATTATATGATGCGATACTTCTGGGATAAGCAATTTGGGGGCGGTTATTGGATGCTCGACCATACAGGCAAAGCAGTAGATGACAGCAAAGAGTTGTACGGTCAGTCGTTTCTGATTTATGGGCTATCGGAGTATTACCTTGCGACTGGAGACAGCGCTGCGCTCGAGAAGGCAAAGGAGCTTTTTTATCTGATTGAGAAGCACTGTCACGATGATGCTAACAAGGGCTACTTCGAGACGTTCCACAGAAATTGGTCAGCTGCTGAGAAGGCAAGACTGGCAACCGGCGATGCGCGGGAGAAAAAAACTATGAATACGCATCTTCACCTGCTGGAGGCATATACAAACCTGTATCGTGCATGGAAAGACCAGAAACTAAGGACGAGGTTGGAAGAGCTTATAGAGGTCTTCCAGAAACATATCATCAATAAAGAGACCTTTCATTTCAATATGTTCTTCGACGAACAATGGCATTCGACTAAGGATACAGTTTCATTTGGTCATGATATTGAGGGCAGCTGGCTTTTGTGCGAGGCAGCTGAAGTCCTGGGCGATGAGCACACGACAAAACAGGTACAGACATTAGCACTGAAGATGGCCCAGGCAGTATATGAACAGGGCTTCGACGCCGATGGAAGCCTTTTCTATGAAGCTGAAGGCGGCCATATCACGAATGCCCATAAAGACTGGTGGGCACAGGCTGAGGCGGTAATAGGTCTCATTAACGCTTACCAGCTTAGCGAACAGGAGCATTTCTTTAAAGCTGCTCAGCGATGCTGGTCATTTATACAGGAGCATATTATAGACTCCGAACACGGCGAATGGCTGTGGGAGGCAACAAGCAGCGGCAGGTCTGAAGCTACGTTTAAAGTCTCTGAGTGGAAAGCCCCATATCATAGCGGCAGGGCTTGTATTGAGGTCGTAAAGAGACTTCAAAAAATAGGGAAATAATTCGCTAATTTGTAAGAATCAATAACTGCAAAGTTTTTTACTGCCCGGCAAGTGCCTGCAAAAGCTGAATTTTAGAAAGGGCTTTACTTGAGAGATGCTTATAAAAGCTTGCAAACAAAGAGGTTAGCATGTTACCGCGTAATCTTTCTAAAAGATATGCCCAGTTTTTCTTCTAAGAAGTTTTTCTTGACTAAAGGATGGTAAATTTGGTATAAATTAGATTGGTGAAGTCTGTGAATTATTGGCAGTCAATCTGTGGATTTTTAGAGCTTCTTGGTAGAGGAGGTATTGCTACATTAGGTACCTCAGAGCTAAAGCTCTGCATTTCAAATTATTAATCGCTCATATTAAATTTTTGTAAGGAAGTGGGTAGAGACAAGTCGGAAAAAGTTATGCTGAACAAGCAGAGAATTTAGTGAGTGGTAAAATTATTATCGGTCGTTTTCTCTAAAAAACATGGCTATTTAGTGTAATAGATAAAAACAAATAATAATTACGGTCTAATTTTTAAGGAGAACTACTATGTGTAGAAAATTGGTTTATTCGGTTTTCGTTATTTTGGTGCTGGCTCTGGTGCACGCCAGTTACGGCCAGGTTGTGATAGGTGACTGGGAAAACGTAATGGATGGATGGCTTATAGACCCTTGTGCACCTCCGGGAACAACGACAAGCTACAGCACTACCGGGGTTACGTTAAACGCAAATAGCCTCAAGGTGGACGTGAACAACCATAGTGGGTGGAATCAGGCCATATATATCCCCCTTGACGATGAAGGATTGGTTGATGAGTTCTTTGACAACGATGTCTTCTCGCTGGACATAACGCGATTAGCTGCCGAATGGACGATTGCAGACCCCTGTGACCCTAATTTGGGGTGGAGCGATTTACATGTGATTATCAATGCGGATTCCAACTCAGGGCCTGTCTGGATTGACTTAGGCGCCGATAATTCTTTGTGGAATTACGTGGATGGAAATGACACATCAACAGCCAAGTGGAACTACTCCGGAGCTAAAGCTCAAATCGACAAGGCTTCCATTTCAAATCTCGACCTTATACTCGTCTCGAATTACGACCCGAATTACACATCAGGCGGGATTTACTACCTCGATAAGGCACGGCTGGAGCCAATGTCTTACCTCAACGTAATAGGCAACTTTGAAAACGTCATGGACGGATGGGAGGTTGCTGACGGCAACAATGCCTCGGTAAGCTACAGCACGACCGGCGTTACATTAGACAACCACAGCCTCGTAATCGATGCCAACGAGGGCTTCGTATTAGCTCTCCAATATAGTCTGATAGATAACGACATGGTCGACACCTTCAGGAACAATCTCAAGGTCTCGATGGACATTACGCGGCTGGCTTCTGAGTGGGTTATATCAGACGATAGCAGATGGTCCGGACTCTTCGTGGTGGTCCATGCAGGCAGCTCTGCAGACCCTAATTGGGACTTTTGGGGCCAGCTGGACCTGGAAGCAGTTTGGGAACCTGGAGATGGAAACGAACCAAAGAACTTCATCTACGACTACTCCACGACAATCAATGAGATAGACTTTAACAATGTTGAGTATTTGAATTTTGTCATATGCACGAACTATGGCGGGTACGACCCCGGCGGCACTTACTATATTGACAATATACAAATGTTCGGCGGAGGTCCGGCTTACGACCCGCAACCGGCTAATGGCGCGAGAGAGGTGATGTATGATACTGATATTAGCTGGACATCTGGGGTTTATGCTGACAAGCATGATGTATATTTTGGCACCAATTTTACTGATGTAAACGATGCCAACAGAGCTGACCCAAGGAGCGTACTGGTCAAGCAAGACTATGCCTTTAACAGTTATAATCCTGGCGAACTCAGATACGGTAAGACTTACTACTGGCGGATTGACGAGGTCAATGAGTCTGGTCCCGACCCGTGCTTATGGCCAGGTGAGGTCTGGAATTTTACGACTGCATATCCCGGCTCAGGTGTCGTGATAGGCGACTGGGAAGACACCATGGACAATTGGGCGGCCGACCAAGGCAGTCCTAATTTCAGTTTCAGCACTACTGGAGCAACGTTGAATGATAAGAGCCTCTGTATAGAAACCCAGGCGGGCTATTGGATTATAAAGCTGGGTCTTTCCGAAGAACAGCGTGAAGACATTCTGGAGAACGACACCGTCTCATTGGACGTAACGATTGTCGCGGCAGAGAATTCAGGAGCAAGCTGGCTCCAGGTAAAAGAGCTTGGTATCAATTCCGCTCTTAATTGGCAGCAGATGGTTGCTGTTAGTGATACGAGTAATCCGAGTTCTCCTGGTGACTGGGATCCATACAATTACGATGAAGTTGATACAAGGACGATTACCTGGGACTACTCTCATCTTGATTTTAGTTCCCTCCCTGAATTCACGTGGTGCTCCTTGCACATCCAAGCGACAGGAGACGGAAACCCGTCAATTTTTCATTTCGACAACTGCCGATTCATGGATAGCAGACAAGCCTCTAACCCGGATCCGCAGGACCGGGCGATGGATGTGCAGACTGACCCTATTCTCATATGGAAACCGGGCAAGAATGCTAAGAAACATGATGTATATTTCGGCACCGATTATGATTTTGTGAAGGACGCCAACAGAACCAGTCAACTTGGCGTTCTAATAAAGCAGGACCATGACACTAATTCTATTGATATCGCAAATGATGTCGGAGCCTTGGCATTCGAAATAGACTACTATTGGAGGATTGATGAAGTCAATGGCATCGACATCTGCAAAGGCGGTGTCTGGAAATTTACGACAGGCCACTATCTCGTTGTGGACGATTTCGAGTTGTATAATCCGAATCTCGAAGATACGTGGATAGCCAGCAGCAAGGCGGCGGTAAGTCTTTCGACAGACCCGGTACATGGAGGTGACCAGGCGATGGCGATTGATTACAACAATAATACCCCTGTACCTTACTATTCAGAGGCATACGCTGATACCACAGGACCCAACAGTCTTGGCATTGGCACCGACTGGACCGTAGGTGGCGTTGAGGGATTGTCGCTGTGGTTCCGGGGTTATCCCGACGTTAGAGGCAGCTTCACAGGTACAGACCCCTACACAATAGAATCTGACGGTTGGGATATCGAGGATACATCTGATGGCTTCCACTATGCCTATAAGCAGCTTACTACTATTACCTGGCAGATCGTGGCGAAGGTGCTCAGCGTGGATGATACCGGAGACTGGGCGAAGGCTGGTATAATGGTTCGCGAGACGTTAGAACCAAACTCTACTAATGCAGCGATAGTTGTGACACCCGGTAATGGAGTTGGCTTCCAGTATCGTGAGAGCGATGGTGGTGACACCACGAGCATAATTGCATCTGGATTCACCCCTCCACATTGGGTAAGGTTAACTCGTGGTGATGTTATTAGTGCCGAGCATGCAAATGACGTCGGCGGCAATCCTGACAAGTGGACGCAGGTTGGCGATACTCTGGATTTGGTGCTGACCGGGGTCGGCACGCCCATATATATAGGTCTGTGCGTGAGTAGCTTTGATTCTCTTGAACTGTGCACAGCCCAATTCTCTAACGTTTCCATGCAGGCCCCTCTTGGTACGCCCCTTGTAGGTCCATGGGCCGACGAGGATATCGGTATACCTTACAATTCCCCTGAGCCGATGTATGTGGTGCTGGAAGATAGCAACAGTGATGACGGGACTGTGTACTATGAGAATAAAGACCCCAATGCAACGCAGAAAAGTGCCTGGACGCACTGGGGCATAGAATTGGACGAATTCAGTGCACAGGAGGTGGACTTGACAGATGTCCAGAGGATGTATATTGGCTTTGGTGATTTGAACGATCCGACGCCGGGTGGTACGGGTACCGTATCCATCGATGATATTCGTCTGTATGCACCTGGGTGTGTCCGTTCGAATCGTACAGCAGATTTTGCCGAGGCCGACTATGCTCCTGAGGGTAATCCTTCCGGGGATTGTGTGGTAGATTTTAAAGAGATTGAGATAATGGGACGCGACTGGCTGAAAACACCACCGCCTAATACAGATGTCGACCTGTATCTTGATAATATAATAGACTTCAGGGACTTTGCCGTTTTGGCGCAGATGTGGCTTGAAGAGCAAATATCTCTGTGGCCGTGACCTTTGTTACAGGCCGACTAATTAGTGAAATATCGCGTTTATTCGGGGCCTGCATCGATTGATTCGATGCAGGCCCCTTTAATTTATTGTTTTTACTTTACTGTGACTTTGCCAGGTTTGCTGCTATGTTTATCTGTCTGAAATACCTGGATAATCGAGTGGACAAACAAATTAGACCTATGCGAAATCAGTATGGATTTGGTCAATTCGTGGTTTTTTACTGTTTTTTTACCCAGGACTTTTAGACTACTCAGGTCTTAACGCGTAGCCCTTCTGCATGAATTCGAGGTCTGGACTGTCAGGAGCATAGTAGTTCCAATTTCCTTCAGCATAGAATTCAGCCATTTCGAGTGTATCTTCATCAAGCCATCTATGCATTTCTGCGTGGCCGTCGGCCCAGCCGAGACAGCTTCGGTTACCGTGCCAGAATGTCAATGGGTCGCACCAGCTATCTCCCGTAGGATATATAATCCACGAGCCCATATTCCACTCTCTGGTGTCGGCTTCCTCCACAAACACATACTTAGTGGCTGGATTTCTCATTTCACTGTATTTTGTGATAGCTCTTCCGGTGTAACGGTCTTCGTAGCGTTCTTCCCCATTCATTCCGCCAGCAATGGAATAGCTGCGAAAGTTAGCTTTATCAGATATTCTTTTTCTGTCATCAGCAGGGCAGCGATATACATCAACAGCCTTGGCGTAGGGATACAATGCCCCTCGCTTTATGCCTCTCAACTCGTCCTCAAGTGTAGGGTCTGAGTCGCCTCTGTAGTGACCGGCGCGGTCCTGCGGTGGTTCTGCCCAGCAGGCCCCTTCGGGAGGGTCCTCGAAGAGGTCACTCTCCGGTACATTACCGTTAACCAACTTGCCATCATTATCACTTTGGTACATATACCAGGCCGTTATCAGAGTTCTTACATTACTAGTGCAGACGATTCTACGTCCTTGGTCTCTGGCCTTTCGCAAAGCAGGTACGAGAATCGCCATCAGAATGGAAATAACAGCGATTACGACCAGAAGCTCAATTAGTGTAAAGGCTTCTTTTTTCACTGTTCCTTCTCCGGTAAAATACCTTACAAAGCTGCACAGCGAAGTAAGACTGTTCTAAATCGGCAATTTTTTCTTAATATCAACGTCTTAAATTATAGGATGCACAAAGCCAGTTGTATGTTCTGCCAATTTCACAACATTCCCTATTATATAATACTACTCAACGCCGGATATGTCAACAATTAATTATGAACTTACAAAGGCTTTTTTTGGGGCACTTTTACACCTAACTGCTGTATCTGTAATACCTTATGCGACAACCCTGCATCGCAAGTAAAAGTCAAAGCCTAACGCCGGCCATCCAGTTTAATGTATGCTCGATTTTTATGTCAAGTTGCAGATGCTTCCCGGCAGGCCATCATAAAGGCTCGAATATTTTCTGTTGGTACTCCTTGCGGCATTCCGCCGCCACAAGATAAGATTAATTTGCTTTTATCATCGCAGGTTCGGAGAGTTTGACTGACATATTCACGAATCTCATCAGCAGTTTTTGAAGCTAAGACATCTCTCGGTGGAATATTTCCTAAGATTGCAACTTTATTCTCAGTGAGTTTTTTAAGCTGATTGATTTCATGTTCAAAACTTGGATTAAAAAGGTTAATGCCAATCTCGGGAAGATAAGGTGCGCTTACCAGGCCAGCAGCGTCATTATGTAAGAAATTAATCTTTGAATCAAACGCCTGATATATCTTTTTGAAATAAGGAACAACATATTCCTTACAATGAGCATCTCCTATGAAACCGATAATGTCATCAAGAACCAATATTCCTTCAATTGTGGGAAATACCTTTTTTTGATAGCCAATCCAGTCAATAAGAAATTCCGTGATATTATTAATCAATTTATGACACTCATCTTGATGAGTAACCAGGGCCATCATCAATTCTGTTGCGCCCATCAGGAAAGAAGCGATGTTCAACGGACCTCTTGCTACCGCAAATTTAATTTCATGTCCCAGAGCATTGATTCTTGGCTGCATATTTTTCAACCGGTTTATCACAAATGGCAGCAAGCCATCTGTTTTTACATTCGGTTTTTCAATGGTGGATATTCCAACGATATCACCTGTTATTTTTACAGCATGAGGTAAATTATTCTCGTCCCATCGGCATTTTGTCCCAAATGCGCTTGGTTCTGTACACATGCCGTATTCGGCCCAAAAACCGGGCAGGAAAATCGCTTCGGGAAAAGTTTCAATCGCTTTCTTGTTCGCCTCAAACCAAATTTC
>CAZOQJ010000006.1:0-18543 GCA_964581905.1 uncultured Pirellulales bacterium | reverse complement strand
AAATCGCTTCGGGAAAAGTTTCAATCGCTTTCTTGTTCGCCTCAAACCAAATTTCATCAGACGTATAATAATCCAGCGTAGAACAGCCAAACCATCCCGGAAGCCAGGGGCTGTCAATAATAAAACCAGCAGGAATCAGAGCCAGCTTTTTACCTTCAATAACATCAATAATTGTTTCCCATTGCTTTTGATTCATTTATTTACTGTGTCCTGTATATACCTGATTATTTCAACAACCCAATAAAGTTCGGAAGCCAAAGACTAAACCACTCAATATATGTACAAATCAAAAGTGCAAAAATCATTGACACAAAGAAGGGCAGCAAATGTTTTGTTACTTTTACCACCGTTGTATCACCAATCCCGCAACCAATAAACAGGACCGTACCTACCGGTGGGGTACACAAACCTATACACAAGTTCATAAGCATAATGATTCCAAAGTGGATTGGATGCACGCCTAACTTCATAACGACCGGCAGGAAAATAGGTGTAAAAATCAAAATGGCGGGCGTCATGTCCATGAACATTCCTACAATTAACAAGATAATATTGATGAGCAGTAATATAACATATTTATTCGATGAAAAGGCTGACATGGCCGCCATTATTTTTTCCGGGATATTGTTGTACGCAAGAATCCAGCTTGTTGACATGGAGGTTCCGATTAAAAAAAGAACCACAGCCGTTATTTTCGCACAATCGACAAGAATCGAAGGTACTTCATTTAGTTTCACTTCTCTATAAAAGAAAACGGATAATGCAAAAGCATAGACGACGGCGATTGCTGATGCTTCGGTGGGCGTAAAGACACCCGAAAGAATCCCTCCCATAATGATGACGATAAGGAATATCGCAGGTAAGGCCTTTATAAAAGCCGCCGGAGCATCACTTACTTTTACACTTTGTCCCGCTTCTCTGCCGTAATTTCTCCTTGCAGCTATAACGCCCGCCATTGCCATTAAAGCAAGGCCCACCAGAATACCCGGTATGATACCTGCTACAAAAATAGTGGCAATGGACACGGTACCGCCTGTGGCCAGTGAATATATAATCATGACATTGCTTGGCGGGATAAGCAAGCCGGTGGTCGCAGCAGTGACCGTTATAGAAGTATTAAATTCTCTATTGTAGCCATACTTATTCATCAGCGGAATCATGAACCCCCCAACCGAAGAAACCGCTGCTCCTGCAGAGCCGGAGATTGACCCGAAAAGCATGCATGTTAAAATATTCACAAAGCCTAATCCGCCGGGCAGCTTACCCACAAGAACATTGGCGAAATCAATAAGCTTCTTGGCAATACCGCCTCTTCCCATAAAAAGGCCGGCCAATATAAAAAAGGGTATTGCCAATAAGGTAAAACTATTCATTCCATTGAGCATCCGCTGCGAAACAACCAGAAATGCCGGGATATCACCTATCGTAATCAAGGCTGCAAGCGAAGAAATCCCGAGACAAAAAGCAATAGGCACTTCCAGTGATAAAAGGACAAAAAAGGTTATTAACATGACCCAAAGCGAATAATCCATCAGTTTTTTCCGCCATTCTTGATTAAAACGATAATATCGCTAATGCTGTAAATAACCATAATCACACCCGTGACAGGGATAGCCAGATACACGTATCCCATTTTAATCATCAACGCAGGTGATGTTTGATTGGTGATAAACGTGTTGTAAACCAGCTGGTAGCCGCCATACAAAAGCACAGAAATAGAAAACAGAAGCACAACGGAATACGAAAATATTCTCACGATAAGCTGGTTTTCCCGGGAAAGCTTGTTCGTAACATAATCTATTTTCGGATGGGCCTTTGCCTGAAGAGCAACACATGCTCCTAAAAATCCAAGCCATATCATAAGGAATTCGGCCAATTCTTCCGTCCAGGGACTCGGTGCTTTAAAGACATACCTGCTCAATACCTGCCAGACAACATCCACCACCAGCAGCCCCATGATTAACCCTGCTGAAAAACGAACGGTCTTATCTAATACTTTCATGTGACGATTCCTTTTTTTAATCTACCTGCTAATTTAGTCAATTGCCTGAATTTCTTTTATCATTTCTCCCGTTTCAGTGCCCTTAAATTCCTGCCAGAGAGGTTTGACCAAAGCAATAAAATCCTTTTTTCCCGGGTAGATTACCTCAACGCCGGCCTTTTTCACTTCCTCGAGAGAGTAACCTTCAAACTCAGACCAAAGCTTTCTTTGATACTCAACTGTCAATTTCGAAGCTTTTAATAATATTTGCTTGTCTTTATTCAAAAGACCATTCCAAACTATTTTACTGATGAGCAGAACATCGGGAATTCTTAAGTGTTCATCCAGACTATAATATTTACAGACTTCATAATGCCTTGAGGTATAAAAGCTGGGAGGATTGTTTTCAGCACCATCAACGACACCCTGCTGAAGGGCAGTGTAAAGTTCGCCGAAATTAATTGGTGTGGGGCAAGCTCCCATTGCCTCAATCGTCCTGATGCACATATTCGTCTTCATCACTCGAATTTTCATGCCCTTAAGGTCTTCAGGTGTATTTACCATCTTATGGCACGTATAGAAGCTTCTCGCTCCTGCATCAAGAAAACAAAGTCCTTTAAGACCAAATTTTTCACCTGCCGAAAGCAGCCGTTTGCCAATTTGACCATCAAGAACCTGATACATATGTTCTTTGTCTCTGAATAAATATGGAACTCCGAATATTTTCATATCCGGCACAAAACTTTCCAAAGGACCCGCGGAGCAAATGCCCAGTGAAATAATCCCCATCTGCATTAATTCAACGGTTTCCCTGTCAGAACCCAGCTGGCTGCTGGGATAGACCAGCACCTTAAGCGTATTTCCGGATTCTTTCTCTACTGTTTCTGCAAAATATTCCAGCGATTTATGAATGGGGTGAGAGGCATCGAGACTGTGAGAAATACGAATCGTTTTTACTTTAGCCCTTTGACTTAAAAAAAGCATAGCAAACAAACAAAATATAACTGTGATAACGATAACAATCGTTTTCAACAATATGCTCTTTTTAATGGTCATTTAATCCTTTTCCGCTCGCATTTGGGTCTGTAAATCGGCCGAAGTATTCCAGGCAGACATCTCGCCATTTACGGGAATTTTCAAGCTGCAAGGCCAGCCTGTTTTTAATATGTTTGAAGCGTTCCCTGTCAATTTTATTCTCCAGTGAATCCCACATCTGCTGCATAGAAATAACGTATTCGACACCTCTATTATGATGGAACTGCAACGCTTCCCAGAGCGTTTTTCCGGATGACAGACGATGCGTCCATGGCAGATGATGGAACCACAGCAGATATTTTTCCGGACACGTATCCGGCGAATCCCACAATTCTCGCAGGGGCGGAGCGTACTGGCTTACGCCGTTGCTGCCTTTTGAACTTCGGTCGAATCCAATCCCTCCAGAGTCCGCCTTGTGATAATAAGTCGAACTCCAATCTGCTCTGCTGCGATTGACATAGTCTGGTCCCGGCCCATAATGGTGACCGGCCGCCATCAGGTGATGAAGTCCCAGCGGCGTCATATAGTCAACACACCCCTCCCAGGAGCCGTCCATCATTTTCTTAATCACATTTATTGTTTCAGACTCATTGGACCAGGTCATTCTAATCCATTCTTCAGCAATCTGGTCGGATGACAAGGCCGGGTCCCAGGCAAGTCGTCCGAATGCGTACCAGTTTGCCTGGGAAAAATGGTGTCCCATCCAGTTACGGTCGGTCCCGATTCCTGAAACCCCTGCAATTCCGCTAATGGTATGATTTTCGGCAGAACCATCCACAATCTCGGCGGCAAGCGTGCCAGGCCCCTTCGCATAGGTGTCCGAATCCAGCACTTCCTTCCATTGCGGCGCCTGATAAACAAGATGCTTGCCCTGGCCGGTATATTCCTGTGTTATCTGGAGCTCCATCATTAACGGCGTTTTCGGCATAGCTCCGAAGAGAGGATTAAACGGTTCACGGGGCTGAAAATCCACCGGCCCGTTTTTGGCCTGCACAAGAACATTTGACGCGAACTTACCGTCCAGCGGAACGAACTCAATGTATCCGCATTTGGCACGGTCTGAATCAATCGAAATGTCATAAACAAATGACCGCCACATCACAATACCCCCATGGGAGGATAGCGCTTCAGCCAGCATATTTGCGCCATCCGCATGTGTGCGTCCGTAAATCTGCGGACCCGGCTGGCCTTCCGAATAGGCTTTGACAAGGAATCCTCCAAAATCCGGAATCTCCTGATAGATTTCCTTCGCTTTTTCTTTCCACCATTGACGTACGGACGGATTTAGCGGGTCAGCGGTTGACAGGCCGCCGATTTTCATGGGTGATGTAAATTTTATACTGAAATAGACCTGGATGCCGTAAGGCCTTAAAACGTTCGCAATGACGGCTGCTTTCTCGATATAGTCTTTGGTCAGAATCGCCGCCTGGCTATTTACATTGTTAAGGACAGTACCATTAATACCAATGGACGCATTCGCGCGTGCATAGTCTTTATATCGTCGGTCAACTTTTTTCGGCAGTTTCTTCCAATTCCATATCGATTTACCGGCATAACCTCGTTCGACGCTTCCATTTAAGTTATCCCAATGGTTTAACAGGCGCTTCTGAATTCGCGGTTTGCAACGGATGGACAGCTTCTCAAGCGGCTGCTGGGTCTGAATAAGCCGCAAAAAATGAAACGCTCCATATAAGGCACCCTTCGGCTGATTGGCCGCAATAACAATAACCGGCCGATTGTCCCAGGATGATGAACGAATAATATAGCCCTCTGGCCCGACCGATTCCAGTTCCGAGGCATCGACCAATTTTTGCACAACAGAGGATTTGTCCGACGTGCCGACTACGATGGCTCCTTCCTTCGAAACCGACGAAGCCACCCGAATTTTCTTTCCCAGCAGCCCGCGCAGCCCTTTCTGCAATTCATCCTGAACGGCTTTAAATGTTGGGCAGGATTGCTCGCCGCGATGCGTCGCAGCGGGCTGGATTACGATTTCTGTTATATGTTCTCTATAATATGAAAGGAGCTCTGGTTGAGATATCTTGTTGTAACGAAGCCATAATTGATACCCGTCCTCAGCCCAAAGAGTACCTGTAAAAAACCATACTATAATCCAAAATAACCATTGTATGCGGTAAGAACGAAATAAACTTGTCTGACGACAGTCAAGATTCATTTTTTGCCTTATTTTTCTGTTCTAAAGGGTGACGCCGGCAGGCCTTCTTTATTATATAAATTTGCGCCTTCAGGATTATCAGCCCAGCCATAGCGTACAGATGCGGGATTGATAATATCATCATTCCAGACGATGACTTTATCGCCTTCTATTTTCGCCTTTGCCCAGATAAATTTTTTGTCGGCGCCGGCAACGGCGAAATGCTTCAGCTCACCGCCTCCTCTGGCGATTAATCCGCCGCCGATGTTTGTAAACGTGAGAATGATTTTGTTCCCGTCAATTTTCATAGATTTATAAATCGGGCCCGAGTAAACAACTTCTTCATTGCCGTAAGCCATCCTTTGAGCTGCGAGCGCAAGACGCCTGCTTACATCTTCCTTATTTAACGGATGAACATCGTTCCATTCACCTATATCGATGATAACGGCCATTGCTGTGTTGGGAACAGAAAGGGTTTTAAGCTGTGCTTCTCTCAGCGCGGCCCAGTTGCTTTCGCAAGGCCGGTTTTTGGCCTCCATAAAATTGGCCAGTTGTACATACAAAAAGGGAAAGTCTCCCTGCTTCCATTTTCCTCTCCAGTCGGCTATCAGTGCGGGGAACAGTTTCTGATATTCAAGCGGCTTGCCGGTGTTGGATTCACCCTGATACCAAATGACCCCTTTAATTGCGTAGTTTAAGAGCGGGGCAATCATTGCGTTATATAATCCCAACGGCTTCCACCGGATAAACGTTTCGGCCGGCAATGGGTCCATTACAGCACCTAATTTGTATTGCCACTCGCCCTTTAAGTCGATTATCTCTCCTGCCGCTGATAGCTGGTATGGTTTGTCCAGAACAAAACCGCCTCGGCCCGAGTTATTAATAACCCTGATTATAATGATATTTTTGCCTGCCTTGAGCAAATTCGCGGGGACATCATATATTCTTGGAGGATACTGGTACGAGACTGTGCCCACGATTTTGCCGTTCACATAAGTTGTATCGGCATCCACAATCCTGCCCAGCCAAAGCCTTGCCGGCTTACCAGTCATATAAGCCGGGATATCAATTTCTTTTCTGAACCAGACAACACCGTTCACATGCCCCAATTCATGGTCTGCCCAGTATCCTGGCACGTTCATAGTCGCCCAATCTGAGGCGTCATAATTTTCGTCAAGCCACGGCTTTTTACCTTTCTCCAAGCCTTTATCAAGCTGCTGCAAGTGCCTGTGCCATGCATTGCTGACAGCTTTATTTTTGTTAGCTATTTGATTGAGGTAGGCGGTGTCCTTGAATTTTTTCGCTGTTTCCAGGTATTCGGGAAACGCCTTTAAGGCATCCTCGCTCAACCACGCCTCGGCGGGTGAGCCGCCTAAGCCGGCGTTGATTAAGCCGATGGGAACATGGTATTTTCCAAACAATTCTTTCGCGAAAAAATAACCAACGGCGGTAAATTCAAGAACGCTTTCAGGATTTGCCGATACCCAGCGGCCCGACTTCAAATCTTCCTGCGGCTGCTGAAAATTATATACGTCCGGGACAATAAACTGTCTTATGGCAGGGTTATCAGAATGAGCGATGACACCCGGATAGCGGTATTTTACCCTGTTCATCGGCAGCTCCATGTTTGATTGTCCCGAGCATACCCATACGTCACCTACCATGATATTTTTTAGAGTTATGTGATTACTGGCGTCAATATTCATGCTGTATGGGCCGCCTGCTTTTAATTGAGAAAGTATCGCCTCCCATTTGCCGTCTGCACCCGCTACGGCATTATATGTTTTGCCGTCAAAGTTAATTGTCACCTTTTCGCCTTCGCCGGCCCAGCCCCAAACCTTTGCACCGGCATCTCTTTGAAGAACCATACCATCGCTTATCAAAACAGGAAGTCTGACCTGGCAAAAGGCCGTCCGGGGAAGCAATAATAATACATAACAGCACAGTAACGAAGCAGGCACTTTTATATTCAGCTTCATAAATAATACTCTCTCAGTTTTTATCGATTAAAATGCTGATTTCATTCCCAATAAAAATATTTGTGTTTATGCACTGCTGACGAAATTTATAGCTGCTAATCTTCGCCCCGGACAGTTTTAACAACAGCGTCAAAGGCCGGCTTGGGGCGGCAACTTCGGTCAAATAATAGAGGGTAATCCGAACGTCCTTTGACTGGCCAGTTGTTTCGCCATGAGTTTCCATCCTGAACGCCCCAAAAAGTTACACGGCTGAACTTGTCGCGGTGCTTGTGAAAAATCGCAAATAGTTCAGCGTAACGCTTTGCCAGTTTGTCCTGCATTTCATCGGGTAAAGCATCGGGATAAGGATTGAGTTTCTTGCTTAACTCGATGTTGAGAGAAATATCAGCTCCCTTTTGGTCCCAGGCACTGGGTAGTATGGTGATGTCCATTTCGGTAATCATCAGCTTGACACCCAGCTCGGAAAAAGCCCGGATGCTGTCCTCAAGCTCGTCGAGAGGGGGGTAATCCATTCCCCAATGTCCCTGTATGCCGATTCCATCGACGCGAATGCCTTTTGACTGTAAATCGCGAATAAGCTGAACCACACCCTCACGCTGGCTTGGCTTCCACATATTGTAGTCGTTGTAATAAAGCTCAGCGTCGGGGTCAGCTTCACGGGCGAATTCAAAGGCCCTTGCCACATAATCTTCACCGATAATCTGGCACCATTTGTTTTTTCTAAACTGTCCGTCTTCTCCGACGGCTTCGTTGACGACGTCCCAGCCGTTGATTCGACCTTTGTATCGGCCGGCGACATTGGAGATGTGTTCTTTCATTCGCGCCAGAAGTGTTTCGCGGTCCGTATCGTTGCCGTTTGCATCCTGAAAGACCCAGTTGGGAGTTTGATTGTGCCATACGAGTGTGTGGCCGACGATGAACATTTTGTTCTTCTCGCCAAGGGCAACATACTTATCCGCAGGGTCGAAATTATAGGCGTCCGGTTTGGGATGGACACCTTCCCACTTCAATATGTTCTCAGGCGTGATGGTGTTAAAGTGTTTGACGACAACGGCAGTTTCGTTTGGTTCTTTGCCGGTGATTTGGTCGTAGTTGAGAGCAGCACCGATTAGAAAATCCTGTGCGAAAACGTCTTTTAGCGAGGGGCCGGTAGCACCTTCGTCGGCAGAGGCAATAGTCAACGATAGAGCCAGACATAGAACAGCACTTAGCGCCAATTTTTGAAACTTCATGTTTATGCTCCTTCCGTAACAGGTAAATCAGATTCAGATTGTTTGCGACGTTCGGTCAATTCTGCCTCAATCTCGACCATCCTCCTGTTGGTTAGAGGATAAAATAACATAAGGACCACGCCAATAATAGCAAAAATGGCTGGGTAAACACTCATAGCTAAACGTATGCCACGCAATGCTTCCGTTGCCTGCGGCAGGTTTGGCTGGTAACCATAAGCGGCCAGCACCCACGCCGTGCCAGCGCCGCCAAGGGCTACTCCGAGTTTCAACGCGAATAGTGATGCGGCCATAATCAGCGCAGTTGCGCGGCGGCCCGTCTTCCATTCTGAATAATCGGCTGTGTCCGTGTACATGGCCCATTGTAATACTGATACAGGTCCTACTGAAAAAGATGCGACAAGCTGCAGAACAAACATGAGAATGATATCCTTTGGACCCAGGAAATAGAAAAGTGCGATAGATATTGCGCTTAATGCTAAAAATCCGTAATAACTTTGTGATTTACCAAGGGCCTTGCTAAGCCGTTTGGTTAGAATAGCGCCAATAATAGTCACAATGGTTCCTGCAAGCATGAAAGTAGATGCCAGCACTAAAAAGGAATAACTATGTGTTTTTCCGAAGAGCATAATCTGTTGGTCTTGCACATAATACTCGAAGTAATACATGATGCTGGTACCGCGCATGACCAAAAAGGTAAGCTGGAAAATCGTAGCACCGCCAATCAGCAACCACGGCTTATTAGCAAACAGGTCAGCTAAATCCTGCTTTATCGGATTTTTTTGTCCCTTTGGTGGTTGCACACGCTCTTTGGTTGTGGCAAAAGTAATCAAAAATAGAACGACCGCTAAAGCAGAAAGAACGGCCATGGCCCATTGCCAACCCACCTGCTCATTTGCTCCGCCGAATATTCCAACCAGCCTTACGACGGAGTATTGAACAATAAACATTCCGACAAATGCCAATACAAAACGAAAGGAAGAAACAACTGTTCTATCCATTGCATTGGGTGTAATGACACCCATTAACGCCGAATAGGGTACATTGATAACCGTATAGAGCATCATCATCAATGTATATGTAACGTAGGCGTATAGGAGTTTTCCTGAGGGGCTAAGGTTTGGCGTCGTGAACATCAACACGCCAACGACGCCGAACGGTACGGCAAACCAGAGCAGGTAGGGCCGAAATTTTCCCCACCGGGTATTGGTTCGGTCGGCTATTGCACCCATCATCGGGTCGTTGACAGCATCCCATATCCTGGTGACTAAAAACATTGTGCCTGCTGCAGCGGCAGTGATGCCGAATACATCCGTATAAAAATAAAGCAAAAAGAATATGAAGGTTTGAAAAAACAGGTTCGATGCCGTATCCCCCAAACCGTAACCGATTTTTTCCTTTATAGAGATTTTTTGTGATTCGTTTTGCATTTATAGCCCCTTAAACAAGCTTTCATAATTGCCAATAATGGTACTTACTGACACAATACCTGTTATTGTAAAACTTCTGTCTTTTTTGGCAAATGGAATCTTGGCTCCGCCACATGGACGGCGAATAAATTTTGTCAGACAAGTATTGACATAAAAAACCACACAACAGAAGCCGAATCGGAAGACCGTTAAGAAAAGGATTAGAAAATGGTTCGACTACACTCACCACAAGACAGATTTGCTGTGAAAAATCGTAGTGTTATGGTTTTTGGGGGGGGCTTAAAGATTGCGACAGCCGAACCTCAACCTTGTCCGCCGTAGTCCCTTAGGGACGAAGGCGGAAGCTTTATTAATGATGCCATTCGCGATAAAAGGCAAGGTCCACGACCCACATTCCGGGTCTCTTCGGGTCGGCCTTATAATCCTCTATTACAAAAACCTCTTCCTTCTTCATATATTTGACATGGCCGTCGTAGAATGTAACGTTGGCGCCCTCATTATGGCGGTAAATTGTAGGACCATGAAAACCTTTGTCCTTATAAGTAAAAATATTGGCCTGACCAAGCTTATCCCACCCCCATGCATCGCCACTACTGTCAACGTGCTCATCCAACGCACCGCTGTAATCCGCTGCTGACCACTCGACCCACCAGTCGATACCATCGACGAACATGAGCTTTTCGGCAGCTTGTCTTATCTTATAAGTCCAATGCCCTGCATACTCATTAATGGGAGGCATCCAACCGCTTTCCGGCTTCCACTCCGTATAGTTATATCCATAACTGCACAAGACTCCCGCAAGCCTGTTACGCTTATCCCTGCTTATCCTGTCGGAAGGGCAAATGAACTCGTCCGGTATATCAAAGAGTTTTGTTTCCTCGTCTCCAGTTTCATATGATTTCAAAGATAAATACGACCTGAAAGATGTGTTCCGCAACCACTCTATATATTCAGCTTTTCCATCTACTATCCCTTTAAAAACAACGGGCACGTAAGCTCCGTCATAAGTATTGGCATACGCAAGGTTTGCCACGGCAAGGGTCTTAAGGTTGTTGGCGCAGGCTGCGCGCTGCCCCAGCTCCCTGGCCCTTCTTAAAGCTGGCACCAATATGCCCATCAGCAGCGCAATGACTGCAATTACGACCAGCAGCTCGATTAATGTAAATCCATGCGATTTTCGCATAACGTCACCGTCAAAAGCATGTTTCATTTAGCGGTTGCGCCTCGGCATAGCCGAAGGCGAAGCCGGGCGAAACCACACTTGTCCGCCCTAGCCCTTTGGCGAAGGCGGAAACGCTTGACGTCCGTTTTGTCGTTCTATAAATATATACCCCCTAAACCTTTACCAGTTCGGTACACAATTAGGGTCCGAACTTCCCGGGTCGTTGCACAACAGCCAATCCAGGGCCAAGCTGGCGAAATCCCGAAAGTCCACATCGCAGTCCTTGTCTATATCAGCAGCGATTCCCCCGACTCTGTCCCAGAACTCCGCACAATCATCTATCTGCCAGGCTGCGTAATGGATTAGCACTCGCTCGGCGCTTAAAGCGCCTTCATAGATGGCAAACTCATCGATATATCCCGCGTAAGTATTGTAAATATATCCTCTGTCATTTTCACCGCCGATAACAAGATGACTCAGTTCAGGCCCAAGTACTGCCTCACCATTAGGGTCAGTAACAACTCTTGAGCCGGCAAGAAAACCATCCAGGTAGAATTGAATGCCCATTGAATTTGGGTCTCCTTCATATTCTTCATCATACGTAACAACCATGTGGTGCCACTGCTGGTTCAGTGGGGTAGTTATACCAGTGTACCACCAACTGATTCCGTTGAGAATGCGGATTGTGCCGTCAGAGTTACCCATTCCCGGAGCATTTGCTTCATCCGCCTTGATTTGCTGGAAGAACAATCCATAAGCGCTCATCTGCGGTTCCTCAGGCGGCAGGCTTTTCATCCAGAACTCAAAAGTTATATCGTTAGGTGCAAAGGCATATTGGTCATCTCTGCCGGTATAGTCCGGCTCGGTCTGCTGATTCGCAGCAGCAATAGCGCAACTGCTTCCCATACCACCACTTGCACCATCCAGATAAATTGAGCTTCCGATTCCACCGACTTTTTCTTCAAGGTGCGTTCCACCGCCATAAGCAACCCAGTAGTTGTTGCCGGAACGGTCTTTCGGCCCGGATTCCTCAAATCGCAGATACAGTACAGGATTATCAGCCATTACCTCGTTGGCATATTCACCAGTTTCGGGAAGGGCATAAGTTGAGTCATAAGTAACTACAATGTGGTGCCAATCACCGTCATTGATATCACCAGGGGTCGCCATATAATTTGTAGTACCGCCACCGATAACACCTGATTCGTTGGGACCATTGACCATAACACCATATGCGCCTTCTACGTCCCAGGCGCCATTGTGCTGAAAGAATCTTGGGAAGTCATTTGTGTCAGTAAAGTTAACCCACAGTTCGATTGTTACATCACCATCGAGGTTGGAGGAAAAGTCTCCATTGCCGTCCCACACATCCACGCAGTTACCGTTGGCATCAGGCTCAGCGCCGGGGAAAACAATAGCGTTACTGTCAGCGGCAATACCGGTTGTTTGGGTAATACTTCCAACGCCGGTAGAAACGTAAGTGCCGTCTATACCTATGTTGCCTGAGTTGTCGGCGACATCATTGTGATCAGTGCTGGCATCTTCAAATTGCAGATACAGTAAAGGACTATCGGCTTGCACCGCAGCGACATAAGCAGCATAGTCGACCGACCTGGCGCTGTGGTGTGCCGTTATACGGGCAGGGTCTAAAACACCGGCGTAAATCGCAAACTCATCCATTTTTCCAGTATATTCATTGTAGAGCTGCCAGCGATTGGCCTCGGAACCAATCGTTATACGCTCATACGGCCAGCTAAGCGCCTGGTTAACGTCTGCATAATCGATGTATGCTCCATCTATATAAAGAGTTTTTACGCAGCTATCGGCCGGAGCAACTGTTGTCAGTGACAGGCAGAAGAGCACCGAAGCCGTCATTAATAATTCGAATTTATATTTCATAGTACCTTCTCCTTATTATTTATATTCTTTTCAAAGATTATTCGGGTCATAGTATATGAGCCAATTGTCTACTATTAAAGCAAGGTCTTTTTCGTCGACACGGCAGTCGCCCGTAAGGTCACCTGCATAGTTAAGGCCATACGTGTTTACATCGTTGCAGTCATTCATTATAACGTCACCAGTACGGGTAAACTTGAATTTGGATATGTCATAGCCATAGCCGCCGCCGATATGTGCCCACTTAAAGGTATGGCTTCCTTTGAAGAGGTTAACGCTAACCGAAGAGGTTGGGTCGAAGTCAGGAGGGTATGCTGTCGAGTCCTCCTCAAGTATCAGCTTACCCAGCCATATGTCGTCAAGATAAACGTTTAAGTTTGTACAATACTCCCATTGTGTATTAACCCAGGCCTTGATACTATAGCGGCCCACATTCGCATCGTCGACTGTAATGTCGTATTCCATGTATTCACCGTCATCGAGATAAAAAACGTAAACACTGTTCCCATCCGGGCCAAAGTGCTGTTCTTCATCGTCTCTGCGGTTTGTGTCGTATGCAACATCATAGTCCGGTGCGTTAATTTCCGTTCCGTCCTGTATTGCCACAGGCTCCTTCAGCTTGACAAGCTGAAGACCATTTAGTTCATTCGTATAGCTTAGAACTACTGTGTTAGAATCGTCGATACGCACAGTCGGGAAAACTACGTAGTTTCCACCCTCCACAAACTCTCCGGGAGGAGCGACTCCATTTACCTCTTTTGTAGAATTGTAAGATGGGCTTGTTATCGTAAAGTTTCCATCATTAGCGCCATAAACGTAAATGTCAAATGTTCCCGTGTATGCATCCTGACCGAAGAGGGAAATATTCGGCTCCACGCCGGGATTGGCTACAAATCCGTCATCCATCAGCTCCGAGCCATCTATATAGCCGTGACCTGTCCCCGGGTCACCAATCCATACCTGAGCAGCATATATGCCTGGCTCGCATGGCTCATCGTAATCAACAAGTAGGTCACTTCTGGGCGAACCGGCCGGTTTTCCCCATCCCCCGTAGTAAACGTTCCAGGTACTTTTGCCGACATCATAGGCTCCATTGCCGACGTAAGGAATATTGTCGCCATGGCCGTTGAGGTCGACATTAATGACCTCTGCCGCCAGCGCAGCTCCACCGGCGCCAAGAATGAATAATACGATAGTCAGTAATTTCATTTTCTTCATCGCAGAACCTCCTAAATGTTTCTGAATAAATTGCTCTTTTTTATCTTTTACTTTTTACACACCTTAAAACCACTGTTAGGGTAAAACTCCTGTTTACTTTTTCAAGGGCTTTGCCGTCGAAGACCGCACTATCAAATCCTGCGACAGCTTCACACACTCAGGACGACAATCATCAGGGGATTGCAGATGCTCGAGCAGCATCTTTGCAGCTACTCGACCCATTTGCCTCGAGGACACACAAACGGTTGTAAGAGGTGGAGTAACGATATTGCACATATACTCATCGTTAAAGCAAATCAGGCTGACCTGTCTTGGAATCTGGATGTCAAGCATGTGAGCGCCATGAATGATTTTCACTGCCTCTATATGGTCGTATGCAAGAATAGCCGTCGCCTGATTTTTCAGTACCGCCGAAGCCAGAAACGCAGGTGCCGAGCGAAAGACTTTATCATGGCCGTCAATCGCCTCAAGCCCATGTCCATCTAATTCAGAAAGATAGGTATTATGACGGTCCTCGATACTGCGGTGTTTCCTGTGCTCGGATGTCGGCCCGGCGTAAGCAATACGCCGGTGCCCGAGGTCCATAAGATGAGCCAGCGCCCGTCGGGTACCCTGGATATCGTCCGGAATTACGGCAGAACCGTTGGGGCCGCTCACGCCGTTAACGACCACATACGCAAGTCCGATTCGCTCCATGTGCTCGATTGTCTGTGTTGAGCATTCCTGCAGGACGATTGCCCCGTCTATTCTCCAGACAGGCAATTCCGAGTCGGTTTTTTCCAGGTTAGGCACAGTGATGCACACATCGTAGTCATGGCTATGCAACGACCGAACACAGGCATCGATGATTACATGGTACAGATTACCCGGCCAGCCAAAAAGTGCATTGCAGCCGAGGATTCCCACTACGTTAGTCTGCCGCTGGGCAAGATTCTTAGCCGCAAGATTAGGAAGATATCCCAAAGCATCGGCCACATTGGTAATACGTTGACGGACTTCCTTCCTGACGGAAAAACCATGCTTGTAATTACCATTTAATACACGGCTAACGGTAGCTTTGCTCACACCACAATGAGAGGCAATTTCCTTGACGGTAGGTACGCCGTTGTTCTTAGGTTCACCCATATACGTGACCTCGGTTAAGTTAGATGAACTTGACAACTTACCGTTTACCGTGTCTGAGAGATTAAGTAAACGTTTACTTATAAATTATCACTACCAACCATCTAAGTCAATCTTTTTTTGTCATTTTTTCTTTTTTGCACAGAAAAATCTGAAAAACCACCCTAAAATTTATAGTTGCGTACAAGTTTTTTAATGGCCACCTTGATTTTTGGCCTAAAAAACAAGATTGTATCATGATTTTTGGACTGAGGACAAAAAACAGCCTGTTTCTGGGCTAAAAACCGTGTTTGAGCTTGACTGACTGCATAAATTCGGCTAAAATGCAAGCTGGTCGGTAAGCGTTTACTGTCACAATATCGGGGCTGGACAAATTAGCCGGCTTAACATGTCTATAATCCCGTGATAGGCTTCTAAGACATGGGCTTGCACGCATGTGATATAATGAAAATTAGCAATTTGAAAAAACTCCGCTGAGGAGATTGAAATGTCCGGGAAGCCCTTTTGCACATTTTTGTTTTGTATCTTAATCCTGCCATTAGGAATAACCTTTGGTGACACAAATGTTCTGACCAATCCCGGCTTTGAAAGTGGTATAACCGGCTGGTCTGACAGAAGCTGCTTAATCGAAGCAGTGGTCTCACCTGTGTACAGCGGCTCTCGCAGTGGACGGGCATACAACAGAAATGCAACTTGGGATGGAATTCAGCAGAACGTGCTGGATAAAATGGTGATTGGCCAAACCTATCGAATATCCGGGTGGGTAAGAACAAATGACGCCTCTAATAACCGCATTACAGTATCTATCCAGAAAACCGACAACGGCGTAACCGGCTATACTAACGTAGCATCGAATGGCAACGTCAACAACAATGGATGGACTCATATCTCTGGCTATTACACTTTGACTGTAAACGGCACACTTACAGAACTGTTAGTGTATTTTGAAAGTCCTACATCATCATACGTGGAAATCTTCGTCGATGATGCCAATGTATGCGGCCCGGAGCCTGGTCCTGCCGACGGCCAGATTGATGTAACTACACGCTACCAGGAAATTGAAGGTTTTGGTGCCTCCGGTGCATGGTACGAAGGCTGGCTTACTGCACATCCTAATAAGAGCCAGCTTTATGACATTCTATTCGGCCAACTCGGCCTTGACATATACAGACTGCGAAACACTTATGACCAGGACGATAGTAACGACTACATGAGCCGGTCGGCTGAAATAATTACCGAGGGCCAGTTATCGTTAGGTCGTCCCCTGAAAATTATGATTTCCTGCTGGTCTCCGCCGGAATATCTAAAGAGCGATGGCAATATGGCAGGCGGCACACTTGAAAAAGACATCTACGGCGATTATATGTACACTGAGTTTGGCGAATGGTGGGGCGACAGTCTGGACGAGTGGTCCAGTCACGGAATAGATGCTAACTATGTGAATATACAGAATGAGCCTGACTGGCAGGCTGATTGGGACACGTGTCGATTCAACCCGACCGAAACAACAGAATGGGCTGGTTACGACCAGGCCTTCGAGGCGGTTTGGCAGAAGTTGAATACCGAAATGGGCTCGGCTATGCCGAAGATGCTCGCCGCCGAAGCGGCTGGTATTCCCAACTCCGGGGGTTATTTAGACAATCTAATCAACTATTCCCACGTTTATGGTTATTCACATCATCTCTACAATATCAACGAAGGTCAAGACCCTGATGAGTATATCACCGCAATGACCAACTTCAAGGCACAGTACGGCGACAGGCCCCTGATGCAAACAGAGTACGAGGATTCAACGGGTGCATGGCCGGATGCGATGAATCTGGCGATTTTGATGCATAACTCTCTGACTGTGGAGGAAGTATCTGCGTATTTGTACTGGGATTTATTTTGGGGAGAATCTGGCGGCCTTGTAACACTTCCGTCGTATGGCGGTTCCGGCTATACCATCAACTCTGACTACTATGGATTCAAGCACTACTCAGCTTTTGTACATTCCGGCTGGCAGCGCATAGACGCCTCGACCGATTCTTCCGCCCTGAGAATATCGGCCTACATAGGCCCCGACAATCAACAACTGAGCGTCGTAATCATCAACACCGGTACGGGTGCCGATATTGACCTTTCCTTTGCAGGTTTTTCCATTACAAGCGGTAACATCTATCGTTCCAGTTCGGCGGAAAATTGTGTCCTTGTTGGCAGCTTTGATGGAACCGGTCCGCTGACTTTGCCTGCTAATTCAATCACAACCCTTGCACTTTCCGGAACGCTGATTCTTACTGACTGTCAGCAGGTACAAGATTTAGGTCTTAACCTGCCGGCTGATTTGGACGGCGACTGCCGTATCGATTACACGGACCTGCTCGTTCTCGCAGACCAGTGGCTCTCAACTGACCCCGTGGCAATCCCACCGAACGGCTCGCCTGATATATACACAGATGGCAAAGTCGACATGCTTGACTTATGTCGATTAGCGGAATCTTGGCTGCAATGCAACGACCCCGAGGACCCCACCTGCACGCCTAACTGGTAGTCCGTAATCCACAGGATGCTTTATGGCAGGACTCCATAGGAGATTATTACCACCAGGGTACACGTCGTTTTTGTAGGTAGAAATGGGCGTCCTTTGCCTGCCCTGCGGGCCCTGCGCAATCCTGTCCCCGCATGTCTTAGGCGGGGACCTACGCATCCACTCATCTACCCATCTACGCATTTACTCATATACGCTTCACTCTTCACGAGATACGAAATTTCATTAAATTTTTATTGAAAAACAGGCCATCCCCGCTGCGATATTGAAGTAGAAAGCTTGCAGTTCTTTAAATGATTTTAGGGCTTGGAATTAGGCAATCCATCGCGCAGTGATACCACAACTCAGAACTCAACACTCTTGTCTCGCCGTAGTTTTAACGAAGGCGGACAGAACTCAAAACTCCCTTTTTCTGCATTTTTTTAAAAATATCGCTATTTTTCTATTGACCATGCAGAAAAAGGGCGGTATAATACCGAATGTGCTCAGGCAGCACAGAAGTCTCGCCAGTGGCGGGTTAAACCTCGCTAATGGCAGCACACGTTCGCGGAGAAGCGCAAGTCACAGGACAAGTCGTCCAAGTCAAATTTAGTCGCATAGTCTTATATACTAAGGACTGATGAACTATGAACTACAAACAACGAACTATGAACCCTTTACCAATACGCACGACGCGCTACGCGATACGCACAACGAGATTATGCAAAACAAACCCAATCTTGTCCGCCGTAGGCGGATTCGAAATGAGTGTAAGCTATTGTTATACAAAGAACTACGCTTGTCCGCCGAAGCCTCGGCGAAGGCGGAAA